>JAQIBG010000207.1 GCA_027859175.1 Planctomycetota bacterium
GGTATAGTCGGCACGGCCTTCGGCGTCTTGCTCATCGAACAAGCGGATGCAAATACCCGGGCCGGTGCGGCCGGCGCGGCCGGCGCGCTGGCGCAGCGAGGCCTTGGCGACCGGCTCCACCGGCAGGCGCTCGGTGCGCGCGCTGGCGCTGTAGCGTTTGATCCGGGCCATGCCGGCGTCGACCACGTAGCGGATGCCGGGCACGGTGATCGACGTCTCGGCGATATTGGTTGCCAACACCACCTTGCGACCGCGCGCCGGCGCAAACACGCGTTGCTGTTCGGCCGGGGTCAAACGCCCAAACAGAGGCAGCACCGTCATCCCGCGCTCACTCTGCAAACGACGCCGCGCCTCCAGAATATCACGCTCGGTCGGCAGGAAGCACAGCACATCGCCGGCCTCCTCTTGATGTAATTGTTGCAGGGCCTGCACCGCTGCCGACAGGTAGCCCAAGTCTTCATCGGCCGGCGGCAGATAGCGTTGTTCCACCGGCCACGCGCGGCCACCCACGGCCACCATTGGCGCCGGCGTGCCGTCGATATCGAAATAGCGCGCAAAGCGTTCGGCATCGATCGTGGCTGAGGTAACCACCACGCGCAGCTCAGGCCGGGTATCGAGTAAACGCCGCGCCAAGCCCAGTAACACGTCGATGTTGAGACTGCGCTCATGCGCCTCGTCAATGATCAGCGCGTCGTAGCGCAGCAATGACCGATCACGCGATGCCTCCGCCAGCAGCAGGCCGTCGGTCATCACGCGCACCAGGCTCAGGTCGGTGGCGTGGTCGTCAAAGCGCACCGAGTGGACCACCGTCTCGTCGGCGGCCTGCATCTCTTCGCGCAGGCGCGCCGCCACCGCCACCGCCGCCACCCGGCGCGGCTGGGTCACCGCAATCATGCCGCGACGGCCAAACCCAGCCTCAAGCAGCATCTTCGGCAACTGCGTGGTTTTGCCGCTGCCGGTTTCGCCGGTCAATACTACCACGCGCCGGGTCCGCAGCAGCTCAAGCACCTGCTCGCGCTCGCCCGACACCGGCAGGTCCTCAGGATAGGCGATGGTCACGGCCTGGTCGCCACGCCGCTGAACCAGATCGGCCCCCTGCTTCAGGCGCTCGGCCAGCGTGCGCAGGCCGCGATCAATCGGCTTGCCAGCAGCCGCACGCTGCCGCACCACCCGCAACCGGCCCTCGGCCCAGACCGCATCGGCAACCGGCACCCGGGGCAACAGGGCTTCACATGAACTAATCGATGGCTCGTCCACAGCCCCGGATCATGCAAGGATGACGCCGAGTGCCAGCCGCCTTGCCTCGCGGCGTCGCCTTGTGATGCTGCGTGCCCACCGGATGAGCGGTGGACGAAGGAGTACCGATGAAGGTCTTGGTTGTTGGCAGTGGTGGGCGTGAGCATGCCCTGACCTGGAAGATTGCCCAAAGCGAGCGAGTCGAAAAAATCTATGCCGCCCCTGGTAACCCAGGCATGGCTGAATTGGCCACCTGCCTCGACATCAAGGCCGACGACATCGACCGTCTGCTGGCCGCCGCCAAGAAGCACGCGATCGACCTGACCGTGGTTGGGCCCGAGATCCCCCTGGTGGCCGGCATCGTTGACCGCTTCAAGGAAGCCGGCCTGCGCATCTGGGGCCCCAGCAAGGCGGCCTCGGAGCTCGAAGGCAGCAAGGTGGCGATGAAGGAGTTCCTGCGTCGCTACAACATCCCCACCGCCTCGTTCAAGATCTTCAATCACGCCCAGTCAGCGCACGCCTACCTCGACGAAGTCGGCGCGCCGATCGTGATCAAGTGCGACGGCCTCGCCGCCGGCAAGGGCGTGACGGTAGCCGCCACGGTGGAAGAAGCCCACGAAGCCGTGACCGCGATCATGGAGCGTCAGGTGTTTGGCGCCGAAGCCGGCAAGCACGTGGTGATTGAAGAAGCCATGCGCGGCGAAGAGATCTCGATGTTCGCGTTCTGCGACGGCCACAATGCGGTGCTGTGCGACTTGGCCCAAGACCACAAACAGGCCTTCGACGGCGACAAAGGCCCCAACACCGGCGGCATGGGCGCCTTCACCCCAGCCCCTGGTTTAGTCAGCGAAAAAGACGAAGACGAGATCGTGCGCCGGATTCTGGTGCCCACCCTCAATGGCCTGGTACATGAAGAGCGCCCCTACGTTGGCATCCTCTACATCGGCCTGATGTTGACCGAGGCCGGCCCCAAGGTGGTTGAGTACAACGTGCGCTTTGGCGATCCGGAATGCCAACCGCTGATGCTGCGCCTCAAGAGCGACCTGGTAGAGGTGCTCGAAGCCTGCGTCGACGGCACCCTTGATAAGGTTGAGTTAGACTGGACCACCGACACCGCGATCTGCATCACCATGGCCTCGGGCGGTTACCCTGGCAACTACGCCAGCGGCAAGGCGATCACCGGGCTCGACAACCCCGACGTGCAAGCGGGCGCCACCGTGTTCCATGCTGGCACCGCGCTCAAGAATGACGAATTGGTGACCGCCGGGGGCCGCGTGCTCAGCGTATGCGCCCTTGGCAGCGATGTCGAAGACGCGCGCGCCAAGGTGTACCCGCTGTGCAAGCAGATCGCGTTTGCTGGCGCGCATTACCGCTCTGACATCGGGCGGCGGCACGGCTGATGGATATCGCCTGCGTTTGCACCGGAAACACCTGCCGCAGCCCAATGCTGGCGGCCCTGCTGCGCCGTGAACTGGCCCAGCGCGGCCTCGATGGCGGCTACCAGGTTACCAGCGCTGGCGTTGCCGCCGGCACCGGTGACCCCGCCACCGGCCACGCCGTTACCTGCATGGCCGAGCGTGGCATCGATATCAGCAGCCACGCCAGTCAGAACGTCATGAACATTGAGCCCCTGTCGGTGGGGCTGTTCTTGTGCATGGGTAATCACCACGGCCACATGCTGCTCGAACTCGGCGTGCCGGCCGAACGCATCGTGGTGGTGGGCGGCGATCGCGGCGGCGTGCCCGATCCCTACGGCGGCGATCTCGCCACCTACAGCGCCACCGCCGCGGTGCTGGCCGAGGCCGCGCGCGACGTGGCCCAGTCACTGCAAGCGCAAACCGGAGACTGAGGCATGGACGAACAAGTCTACCAAGCGGCCCGCGCCGCGATCGACGCCGCCCACGCAGCCGACCCGAAAAAGGGCGAAGCCGATTACGCCGACAGCATCGAGCATTGGATCGAGCGCTTGCTACCCGATCCCGAACCCCGCACGCGCCTGGCCGCGCGCTGCCAACACCTCGAACGCTGGGCGATTCCGCGCAGTTCGTTTCCCGCTGGCCGCACGCCCTACCTGCAATGGCGCATCGCCGTGCACGAACGCCAAGGCGAGCGCGCCCAGGAAATCCTGCTCGCCGCTGGCGCCAGCACCGAAGACGCCGACGTGGTTGCTCACGCGGTTGCCAAGCACCGCCCCAAAGAACCGCTGCCGCAAGCCCTTGAAGACGCCGCCTGCCTGGTGTTCCTCGAGCAGCAAGCTGCCGACTTCATTGCCGGCAAAGATTACGATGACGACAAGGTCATCACGATCGTGCAGCGGACCTGGAAGAAAATGTCAGCCCGCGCCCACGAACTCGCCCACACGATCCACATGGAAGGGCGACTCAAGGAATTGGTTGGGAAAGCGCTTGCCGGTTAGGGTGGGCAAGTGGTCCTAGGTCGTAGACAGGGCTGCGCCCGTTGGGTCGTGGGGACAGCCGCATGAGCGCGCGGTCCTAGGTCCTAGACAGGGCTGCGCCCGTTGGGTCTTGGGAACAGCCACTCGAGCGCGCGGTCCTAGGTCGTAGACAGGGCTGCGCCCGTTGGGGCCTGGGAACAGCCATATTCGATGAACGGCGGCGGTGCGCAGACGTGGGCGGGGTACCGGGGCAGCCAGCCCCGATTCCAAGCCTGCTTGCAGGCGTACTAGGACCTAGGACCGGCAGCACAAAATAGTCCTGTCCTAGACAGAGCTGCGCCGGTGAGGTCCTGGGAACAGCCAAGACTCGAAACTCGAAACTCGACACTCGAAACGCTATAACAGATTCTGGCCCGTATTGCCCGCCACCTTGGCCAGCTTCCCACGGAGATTTCGCAGAGCGTGGAACATGCGGCTGCGCAAGGTGCCGAGGCTGACGTCGCCGAGGATTTCCGAGGCTTCTTCGTAGCTCTTGTCTTGAAATACCACGAGCTCGATGATCTCGCGATAGATCTGCGGCAGTTCGGCCAGGGCCACGCTCAGGGCGGCCGAGGCCTCCTTGGTCGACAGGCGCTCTTCTACCGCCGGCATATTGCCCTCAGACACCGCGAGGATGGTGTTGTCACCCTCGGTACGATCGATGTCAGTAAAGTTGACCATCACGCGACGTCGCCGCGACTGGAGGTAGTCGATCGAGGCATTGCGCGCGATGGTGTAGAACCAGGTCGAAAACTTGCGCTTGGTGTCGAAGCGATCGACCTTTTCGAACACCTTGAGGAACACATCCTGCGCAATGCAGGCGGCTTCTTCGTAGTCGCGGGTGATCTGATAGATGTACGCCAGGATCGGCCGTTGATAACGGCTGTAGAGCGTCTCGAAGGCGCTCAGGCTGCCTTGTTGACAGCGCGCTGCCAGCTCTTCATCGCTGGGCTCTCCCGGGGGACGATCCATACCCCACAAGCCTAGGGGCTTACATCGCCATGCCAAGGGCGGCGCGGGCCACGGCCCGGCCAGCCACGATTGCCACTCTAGCTGAGATACTTGCGCAGCTCGTGCAGCTCGAGTTCGGCCTCTTCAGGCTTGCCCACGGTGTCACGAATGACGCGCAGCAGATAGGTCCTGAAGAGGGTCCGCGCACGATGGAGATAGTTGGTGACGCTGGTCACCGGCAGGTCGAACTCGGCCCCCAATTCGTCATAGCTTGGGGCCTCGCCGCGCTCGGCCGTCTGCTCGAGATACGTGGTGAACACCGCCACCTGCTTCTCGCGGCCAGACCCACGGGTCTCCTCGCCCATCAGGCGCATCGCCTCGTCGAGGCACGACCGCGCCCAGGCCTTGTTGAACAGCTCATCGGGGTTGGTGCCGGCGTCTTCTTGTTCGTAGGCCCGCACTACCTCATCGTTAACCAGGGTCAGCCGATCCATGCCGGTGGCAGTGCGATTGCGGCTCACCCAGCGGCGTAAGGCCGTGAGCAACCAACCACGGAAACGGCCACGGTTTTTGTCGACCGAGGCCAGCCACTCGCCAGCCAGCATCCGGGCGAAGAACTCCTGGATGCAGTCTGACGCGCCGTGGTGATCCATGCCACGACGGCGCGCGTAATAGTAGGCCGGCTTCCAGTAGGTTTTGATCAGGCGCTCCAGGTACTCCTGCTGCTGGGCCCCAGTCTGCTGGGCCCCCATGACCACCGACCAGGCGGTGGTGTGCATTTCGGAGGGGTTGGAGTCACCGTCGAGCATTAGAAGCCTTTCAGCACGGCACAGCCGTGATCTCGGCAATCAAGCCGTCACCAGGACGCACCGGCTCACGGAACGCGATCCGATTGGTGCTGCGAATCACCGGCACGCCTTGGTCCCAGCCTAGCACCAGATCGCGCACGTCGACCACGCTGTTGCCAGTGGCGCGTTTGACTGCGCCGCTGACCTTCAAATCACCGGTGGTGCCCAAACGCGTTGCGGCCTCAACGGCGGCGTCGGCAATCGCCAGCCACTGGGTCACGCCCATCATCAGGGCCGCGTTCGGGAAGTGGCCCGGCACAAAGGGATGGTCAACCGGGTAGGTATAACCGCAGGCAATTTCGCCAGTTTCAGCATTCCAGCTGCGGACATCGTCCACGAAGCACATGCGCGGATCCTTCCACCCGAAGTCGGCAGTCAGGGCTTCGCCGCTAACGCCATCACCCGGCTGGGCCGGCTTACTCGCAACCTCGTCCAAGGGCGCCCTGCCCGACATGAACTCGCCTTCCATCACCGACCTGCCGTCTTGCAGCAAGCCACCAGTGAACTGGGTGAAACCGCCGCGATCGCGGCTGATGATGGCGGTGGCCTCGAGCGGGATGTCCATCCGCGCCAAGCCGTGGCACTTCACCCGGCTGATCGCGCTATAGACGCCCTCTTTGCCCTCGGCTGCGAGACGCTCCTTGAGCAGCGAGACACCGGCCAGGGCCAGGATCTCGGCCAGGAAGGGCTCCTGCCAGCAGCGATTCCCAGCGCCGTCATCGCGCCCGAAAATGCTGCGCCCGTGCGGGTCATCAGCAGCGATGCACACGTTGCCAACACCCTTGGTGCTGTCAGCGTTGATCGTCAAATCATCGAGCAGCAAATTGCAGCCGCGATGGGGCAGATAGGCCTCAAGTTCGGTATGCGAAAGCACGGTCGACTCAGTCATGGCAAGGAGGCTCTGATCTCGGCACCGCATGGCAAGAGGCAGGCCACGCAGTGGCTGAGCGTGAAGCGCCCGCTGATGCGGGTGCTGCGGCTGGAGATGGGCGGTGTGGAGCGTGGGCAACAGTGATGAATTGACTGCCGCCCACGTCAACTTTCAGCAAAACCGAACCCCCTCGCACACGGCGTACGCCTGACCCCGCACGCGGCGCTGTCAGCACGCGGCCCTTCCCCAACTGCGCCCATTTGGTATCCCACCCAGCCATGCGTATCGGCATCCTTCTCTCTGGTGGTGGCACCACCTACGCCAACCTCGCGGCCGAAATGGCTGCCGGCCGACTTCCCGGCGAGATCTGCGGCGTGATCAGCTCACGCGCCGGCGTGGCCGGGCTCGACAAGGCCGCCGCCAATGGCCACCGCCACACCGTGGCCAAGCAGCCCGAAGCGGTGAGCGCCGCGCTGGCCGAGTTTGATGCCGACCTGGTGGTGATGTGCGGCTGGATGGTGTTTTGGGACCCGCCAGCACGCTGGCAGGGCCGCACCCTCAACATCCACCCCAGCCTGCTGCCGTCTTTCGGCGGCACGGGCATGTATGGCCGCCGGGTGCACGACGCCGTGGTAGCTGCGGGCTGCAAGGTCTCGGGCTGCACCGCGCATCTCGTGGCCGGCGCCTATGATACCGGCCCGATCCTGGCCCAGCGCGTGGTGCCGGTACTCGGCACCGATCAGCCGGCCGATCTCGAAGCCCGCGTGCAAGCAGCCGAACGGCAGCTGTACCCGCTGGTGGTGGCGGCCCTGGTTGAGGCCCGCGTGGTGGAGCAAGACGGGCGCCTCCACATTCCCAACCTGCCCGTCTGGGAGCAATAAGATGGCGATTTGGTCTAAGGGTGGCGACGACACCAATGCCCTGGTGCATGCCTTCACCGTGGGTGATGACTACACCTTCGACCGCGTCATCGCGCGCTACGACATCCTCGGCTGCATCGCCCATGCCACCATGCTGGGCGAGGTTGGCCTGATGCCGGCCGCCGATGCGGCGTCCCTCGTGGCTGAACTGCAGCGCCTGCACCAAGAGTACCTCGACGGCGCATGGACGGTGGAGTTGGCCGACGAAGACGTGCACTCCAAAATCGAAGCCCTGCTGACCGAACGCGTCGGCGAGGCCGGCAAGCGCCTGCACACCGGTCGCAGCCGCAACGATCAGGTACTCACCGCGGTGCGTCTGTGGCAAAAAGACCGCCTGATCGACGCCGCCAGCGCCGTGCTCGACACCGCCGGCGCCCTGCTCGAACGCGCCCAGCGTTATGAGTTCATGCCGCTCCCGGGCTACACCCACCTCCAGCGCGGCATGCCCTCCAGCTGCGGCATGTTTTTCGCCGGCCACGCCCAGGCCCTGCTCGACAATCTCGGCTTGTTCCAAGCGGCCTACACCCTGGCTGATCGCTGCCCGCTCGGCAGCGGTGCTAGCTACGGCGTGGGCCTGCCGCTCGATCGCCAACGCACCAGCAGCATGCTCGGCTTCGAGCGCACCCCAGGCGTCGCCATGGCCGACGCCAACTCGCGCGGCAAGGCCGAATGCGCCAGCCTCGATGCGATCGGCGCCGTGGTCTCAGACCTATCGCGGCTAGCCGCCGACTTGGTGTTCTTCACCACCGCCGAGTGCGGCTTTTTCCGCATCGGCGGCGGTTTCACCACCGGCTCGAGCATCATGCCGCAGAAGAAGAACCTCGACCTGTTCGAGCTACTGCGCGGCCGCAGCGCACGCTTCCTCGGCCTGCGTACCGGCCTGTATGCCACCACCCTCGGCCTCCACTCCGGCTACAGCCGCGACCTGCAAGACACCAAGGCCCTGCTGATCCAAGGCATGGACCTCGGCCTGCAAGGCCTAGCCGTGGTCGCCGAAGCTGCACCGAGCCTTGAGCCAGTGCGCGAACGCATCGAAGCCGCGCTCACCAAAGACATCTACGCCACCGACGAGGCCTACCGCCTGGTGCGCGAACAGGGCATGAGCTTCCGCGACGCCTACGTGCAGGTCGGCAACAATCTCGACCAAGTGGCGGTGCCCGACCACGACGCCACCGTGCGCGAACGCGAGCACCTCGGCAGCACCGGCAATCTCGGCCTGGCAACGATGCTGGCCGAACTCGAGGCCGGCCGCAGCCAGTGGTCGACTACGCGCTCCCGTCTGCACGGCTGCTGGCAGGCCCTGCTCGCGTAAGCCTGCCAGCAGACCACGACTCTAGGCCGTCGGGATCGGCGTCGAGCCGCTGGTCGTGGGCTCGTCGGTCAGGTATTCGTCTTCCAGAGTCACCGCCTGGCTGTCGACATCGATCGGCTCAACGTGCTCCAGGGTGTCGGCCTGCGGGTCAATCGGCCGTGGCCCACCACCGACACGCCTGAGCACCGCCACCAAACTCGCGATCAACACCAACACAATGCCCATGCCGGTCGCCAAGGCCGGGCCGGGTTCCACCATGCCAAGACGCGCCGAGGCCAGCCAGCGCCGCTGATCGAGCGGCATCTGCTGCCACATGTCGGCCTCAATCAACACCGCCGCCACCACCGCCCGGTCGCGCGGGCTGACATCCAAACGAGCGGCCAGGCCTGCGGCATGACGCTGCAAGCCCTCTGCGGCATCTCGCGCCGAGGTGCCTATTGGATCGGGTGCTTCAGCCCACAAGCGCAGCGGCACCTCAGCACCCAGTGCACGCCAAGCAAGCGCCGCCGCCAACACCGCCTCGCTACTGGCATCGCCGGTAGCGAAGCGCGCCGCAGCGGCGTCCAAATCGTTGATGAGCTGCGCGTCGCTTGGCCACGCCAACAGCCAAGCCTCGCTCACGCTGTTCACCACGCCAGCTTCCTTGAGCCCCCGCAATAGCGCCAGCGCCTGCAACACCCGGACCCGGTCACCGTCGGCCGCAATGATATCAAGCGCCTCATCAGCAACGCGCAAGGCCAGCACCTCGGCCGCTTCGCGATCACGATCAGAGGCGGGCTGAGCGCGCCACAAGGCCACCGCCGAGCGCGCTACGGCGTCGTCACCAGCGTTCCAGGCCTCGAGCGCCACCGCCAATGGATGCCGCATGCCGCCAGGTGCGTCCCAACTGCGACCTTCAACCCAGGCACCTGCCAGTTCGCGCAAATCTGCTCGCGCGCTGCGACGCGAATCGGTCGCCACGGCCGCCGTCAGTAGGGCGATCGCACCGCAAATCGCCACCGCCACCGCCATTTGGGTGCTGCGGCGATTGAGACCATCGGTTTCGGGTCGATTGGCGCGTGCCACCAGCCACGCCGCCACCGGCGCCGCCAAGGCCAGCAAGGCGCATGGGCCCAGCAGCCACACCGGCGGGCTATCCGCATGCGTTGCCATCTGATTCAACAGGCGGCCCCACCACATGGCCGTCAGCAACACCGGCGTGACTACCCCCAACCAAGCGCTCCACCAAGTTGCGGTGCGAATCGACGAATAGGCGCTGGTATGATCTTGCAGACCTTCGGTGCCAATTTGCCAGACGCCCACCCACAGCAACAACGCGCCAGCAGGGAGCAGGCCCCAGGTCAACAAGGCCTCGCCGCCAGCCGCCAGCCACCACGCGCCCTGGGCCGAGGCAACCAGGGCCGCGCACACGCCAGCCCACACCGCGCAGCGCAGCACCAAGCGCACGCGGTCGCCACCGCGATCAACAAAGGCCGTAACCACCACATGAATCAACACCGCCGCGCCCAGTGCCAAGGCCATCGCCAAGGCCCCACAGGTGCTAGCTACCGCCAGCGCCGCCAAGCGCGGCACCGCAGGGTCAACCGCCAACAGCGGCTCGGTGATGATCAAGGGCACCCAACTGGCTACCGGATCCTGGATCAAGCCCCCCACCTGGGCCGCGCGGCCCATGAGGCAGGCAATGGCGCAGGCTGCCAAGAGCTGGAATGCCACCAACACCACCAACAGGGTGGCAGCATTGCCGCCTACGTCAGAAGTACGCGGGCGCTGGCTACCCAACACGGTGTACAGGCCACAGCCACCCAGCACCGTTGCACAGGCCGCTCCGGCGGCCTGCAGCCAGCATCGGGTACTCGCCAGCGCGCTCCAATCAGGCTGTAGAGCGCGCAGCAAACCCGCCGTGCCAGCTGCATGCCCAACCCCAAGCACAAAGCCAAGCGCCAGCAACACCACCACGGCCGCTACGCTGGCGTGCAAGGTAGCGCCGAGGCGTTTGGCGCCACCGGCTGCCAGCATGCTCACCACACCCACCATAAGGGCCACAATGAGCACCACGGCGCCGATGAGGGCCGGGCTCGCGGCCGCCGCCTGTGCGGCCGGAGGCGCCACGGAAACCGTCCCACTGATGACCACAAGGCCGGCCCGTAAGGTATGCCAGGCCAACACCGCAGCCGTCCCCAGGCTGACAATCACCAAACCGCCAGCGAGCGCCGTGCCCCACCAGCCAAGCCATTCCCAGCGTCGGTCGCTACGCCGCAGGGCATCCGGCAGAGCGCCCTGCAGCACCACGCCCAAGGACAATTCGTACCACACCAAGGGCAGGCCTATCACGGCCACCATGACCATCCAGGCGACCACAAAGGCTCCGCCACCACTCCCGAGCATCAGCCGGGGCAGCAACCATACCGGTGCGAGCCCACCCGCCGCTGCGAGCGCCGCCAGGACCAAGGTCCACGACTGTTGCCACCGTTCTCGTCCAATTGCCATGCGTGTTGGTTGATGATAGGGCGCCAGATCCTAATGACCAGTTGACGTCACCGCTGCCATCCATAAAAGCCTCGCTCTGTCAAAAGCACGGGTGGCGGAATTGGCAGACGCGCTAGGTTGAGGGCCTAGTGAGGGTTAAACCTCGTGTGGGTTCAAGTCCCACCCCGTGTACCAAAACTGCGGGCCGCATGAGCACATCATGCGGCCCGCTTTTATTTACTCGTTCTCTGCCCCGTTAGGCTGCCGCGCACCACGCCGGCCAACCACAAGGAGCCCCCAATGCTACGCCATGCTTTTCTGATTTGCGCTGTCTCCACAGGACTTTACGCCGAAGATTTGGTGAATGCCGTTGGCCCCGCCGACAAGGCACCGGTTGACGTAGAAGCCGACGGCCCGTGGTCTTTTGACGCCACCCTGGGCGCGTTTTTCCGCAACGTGGCCACTAAAAACGCCGACACCTCGCGCGATTCGCCGATCAACGGCAGCGCCGAAACGATCAGCTACCTGGTCAAATTTGATGGCAAGCTGACCTGGGCCTCCGATCCACACAGCGTCGAGCAAACGCTGATCGCTCGTTTTGGACGCGAGAAGCCCGAAGACGGCCCCTGGGTCGAAAATACCGACGAAATTGACTACGAAGGCGCTTACAAGTACCATTTCACGCCACCCCACTTCACCTACGGCGCCTGGGGTCTTGAGACTGTTTTCACCGGCGTGGAACCCGATCGCGAGCCCTTCGACCCCGCCACTGCCAAGCTCAGCGCTGGCTACGGCCAGAAACACATCTGGGAAGACGAAGCCAAGCGCAGCTGGGAATGGCGCATCGGTGCTCGCGCGCAGCGCACCTGGGGCCGACGCCAGGGTGACGAAAACCGCGACATCGAAACCGGCGCCGAATTCTGGACCCGCTATGAGGCGGAGCCGATGGAGAAGGTCCGGTGGTGGGTGCAGTACGAGGCATTCTCGGAGTTCGAAGACCTGGGCCACATCTCCAACCTGCTGACGGGTGCCTTCACCTATCAGTTGATGGAGTACCTGTCGCTCCAGCTGACCGTGCGAGGCTATTACGAAAGCGCCCCAGACGAAGCCTCGAGCGATGCAATTGGCTACGACGAGCTGAGCCTGCGCCAGGAAAGCCTGATTGGTCTGACCTACCAGTTCTGAGCTGATCTCAGCAGCACGGTCAGCTTGGCTCCAGCCCGTCGCTAAGCGAACTGGGCCCGTTGGACCACGTTGATCAACACGGCGTCAGCCATCTCGTCGTCGCAGATGACATCGCCGCCGGTTTCGCGGTGTAACGTCCAACTGCCATCGGCGTGCGCGGTCACGATCACCGTTTCACCGAGCGAGAGGTCAAGCCCACGCGCGGCGGGTGCGAGCACCGCCACTTGGCCGCGATGACCTGGGGCGAGTTGCCGCAGCGGCACCGGATGCTCGAACACCGGCACCGGGCGCGGGATCTCGCTGCCATGCGGGTCGCGCTCGGGATGGCCAAGAATCTGGTCGAGGTAGGCCAGGGTATCCGGATCGTTGACGTGCTCGAGCAACTCGGCGTGGTCGTGCAATTGGTCGTCCGGCACCCCCGTCTTGTGCAGGTAGCTTTCCCACAGGCGATGGGCCCGACGCATCCGCGTTGCCTCCACCCGGCCCTCGTCGGTAAGCGCCCAGCCGGGGCCATCACGACGAACCAACGACTCATGCTCCAAGAACGCCAAGACGCGCGGGATCTGGCCACCAGGCTGAGCCACCTTGGCACGGATCGCCTCGAGCGTGGGGCTGATGCCCTTGGCCCGCAGGATACCCGAGAGCACGTCTTCAATCAGGTCTTGCGGCAACTGACGCCGCAGCCGCAGCCAGCGTGACAACATCCCGTAGCGTGGCGCCGCCATCAGCACGACCAAGAACTGGAAGGTCACAAACAAGATGATCGCGCCGCCGCCGGAAGTGCCAAACCACTCGGCGGTATACATGCCGCCGATCACGCCGGTCACGCCAAACAAGCCCGCCAGCACCATCATCGTCGCCAGGCGGTTACACAGCAGGTAGGCGCAGGCGGCCGGCGATACCAACAGGCCCACCACCATCACCACACCCACCATGCGCACGCCCGACACCACCACCAAAGACACGCCGGTGGTGAGCATGTAGTCGATCAATACCACCGGCAAACCGATCGCCGCCGCCATGATCCGATCGAAACTAGCCAATTGCAGCTGGCGATAAAACAGCACCACCATCGAGAGAACCAGCGCACCAACCACGGCCGCAACCCACAGGTCGCTATCGCCGATGCCGAGTACGTCGCCAACGATGAAATGATAAATATCGATATGGATATGCCGTTGCAGCAGCGACACCAACACCACGCCAGCCGCGAAAATACCGGTGTACATGATGCCGATTGCGGTGTCTTCTTTGATTCGCGTCAAACGCGACACAAAGGCAATCAAGGCGAGGGTAATCAAGCTCGCTATTACCGCACCGATCACCATGCCGCCGATATGGGCTTCAGCACCAAAGGCCAATTTCATCAACAAATAGCCGCCACATACGCCGGCTAACATCGCATGACTGAGCGCATCGCCCAAGAAGGCCATCCGCCGCAACACCACCAAACAGCCCAACACGGCACAGGGCACGGCAACAAGGCTACCTCCTACCACACCCTTGTGAAAATACGGCAAGGTCCACGGCTCAAGCCACAGCGACACCAAGTCACGCCCGACCAGCGCGCTGATGCCCAGAGAGCCGAGAAGCAGAGCCGCGACGATAGCGGCGGTCCATGCGAGTGCGGTCTTGATCATTCCGACACCGCCTCGTGCTCGCCGGTAATGGCGTGGGTAAAGGAGCGGAGTCGGCCCTCATACACCTCATTGAGGAGGTCTTCCTGCAGCACCGTCGCCGGTGGCCCAAAGGCCAACACGCGCTGCTTCAGCAACAGCAGACGGTCGAAATATTCGGCCGCGGTTGCGAGATCATGGTGGACCACCAACAAGGTACGACCCTGATCGCGGGCATTACGCAGCACCCGCATGATGGTGCGCTCGGTAGCGGCGTCGACACCGGCCAGCGGCTCATCGAGCAACAGGATTTCAGAGCCCTGGGCCAAGGCCCGGGCCAAGAACACTCGCTGTTGCTGACCACCCGAGAGCTCGCCGATCTGACGATCACGGTACGGCAGCATGCCCACGGCATTGAGCGCCTCCTCGGCCTCACGATGCTCGCTGGGACCCAAGCGGCGCCACCACGGCACCCGGCCGTAACAGCCCATCGCGGCCACATCGATCACACGAACCGGAAAATCCCAATCCACCGCTCCGCGTTGCGGCACATAGGCGATGCGGCGCGGCGCGCGCGACAACTGTTCGCCAAACACCTGCACGGTGCCAAAGTCCGGCTCCACAAAGCCAAGAATCGCCTTGACCAAGGTCGACTTGCCCGCCCCGTTGGGGCCAATGATCCCGATTAATTGACCGGGCTCGATCGACACCGACACGTCGAGCAAGGCTGGGCGTGGCCCATAGCTCACGGTGACGTGGTGCAGATCCAATGCGCGCCGCGCCACGCGGTCAGTGGCCATAATCAGGCTCCACATCGTCACCGAGATTGAGATCCAAGCCGTATACGCCCGCGTCACCTGGTGCATGCCACAAGACCCGGTTCAGACGTGGCTGTCCGTTCACCATCACCACACAGCGCAGCGCTACGACGCTGTCGGTGGGTGCGAGATGCAGCACCACCTCGTTGCGGCCAGTGATCAAGCCGGTGAGCACGATATCACGCTGCTTGCCGGCCTCGAGTTGGTCTATCACGACCGCCTCCACCGGGCCCACCGCCGCCCGCAACGCCGGTACCGGCGCACTCGGATTGAGCGCAAAGGGATCGTCACTGCGCCCCATGGGCCCAGTGGCCGTACACTGCAGGGTGACCTCGGCGGCGCTGTCGACCAAGCTACGCGCCGCCACCACCGGCGGGGCAGGCCGGGCACTAATGTACAAGGCAAGCCCGCCAACGAGCCCTACCCATACCATCAGTACCAGTGCCCATTGCATGTTCAGGCCCTCAACGCAGCGCCGCAGCTATGGTCAAAACGTTCTCGCGCATCATGCCAATATAGTCGGCACCGGCCGATCCTGGCGCGCCCATCGAGTCTGAATACAGCGAGCCGCCGATGCGAATGCCGGCCTCGTTCGCAATCTCGGTCAGAATTTCACTCGAAACGCTAGTTTCTACGAACACCGCTTTGACCCCCTGCGAGCGAATCGACTCCACCACTGCTTGGCGACGTTCAGGCGGAATCCCAGCACCCAACTCGGCCGTTGACCAGCCCACCGGGGCGGCCGCCTCGAAGCCGTAGGTCCGGCAAAAATAATTAAATGCGTCGTGACTGGTCACCAAAACTCGGCGCTCAACCGGAATCACCGCGATCTGCTCGCGAACCCACGCATCCAGAGCACGCAGCTGCTGCAAAAACAGCGTGGTGCGGGCGGCAAACTCGTCGCCATGGGCCGGCATCAGTTTGGTCAGGGCCTGTTGAATCGTGCGCACATAGGTAGCGGCATTGCGCGGATCCATCCACGCGTGTGGATCGGCCACGGTTTCACCGTTCGACGCTATCCGCAGCAGAGCCACGCCCTCGGTGCAGGTGACCACCGGCTTGCCCGCATCCTTGGCCAACTTGGCCATCCAATTGTTGCCCTCGAGGTGGAGACCATTCTCCAGGCACAGATCGGCATCCAGTACCAAGCGCGCATCGGCTGTGGTTGACTGGTAGGTGTGGGGGTCAGCGCCCGGCTTAAGGATGCAGGCCACTTGAATCCGGTCGCCCCCCACCTGCCGCGCAAAGTCAGCAATCTGGGTGGTGGAGCACACCACTAAGGGCCGGTCAACGGCACTGAGGGTGCACGCGAACAGGGCCAACAGACAAATCAGGACGGCTTTCACAGGGCAATACTCCACAATTGATCTGCCAAAGTAGCGTCGCCCATACCGAGTCCACCTTCATCGCGCGTGCCCGCAAACCCACGGCGTTATCAAGCACGACACACCGCCGCCAACGATTAGACTGCCAGCAATGCGAACGCTGCTGCTGCTCGGCTTGATCCTGACCTCGCTGACGGCGGCCGAACGCTTTCGGGTGCTCGTTGTGGGCAGTGCCTGGAGCGAGCAGCACAGCTGGCCCTTGATGTGCGCCTGGCTGTCGGCCACCGCCACGCCACCCACCAGCGTGGCGCTGCGCAGCGTCGCGGCCACCAGCAGCAGCTTGCCACAGCTGATTGGGCGCCCCGTGCTCAGCAAACAACTGCGCAAGCAATACGAGCTCGTCTTGCTGCAGGTCCATCAGATCGATGCCGCGTTCAGCCCCACGGAAACCCGGGCCGCGCTTGCCCGGTTCGCTGCCGCCATGCGTTCGCAGCGCGTTGTGCTGTGGCACCCCCCTGGCCCCAGCGTCACGCCTGAGCGCCGGGCTGCGCTCGAGACCGTGCTGGACCAGGCCGCCGCCGATCACGGCTGGGAGCGCTGGCGGTTGGATGCCCTGTGGCGCAATGCCCTCGAGGCCGGCCACGCAATTGAAGACCGCACCGGCTTGCCCACGCAGCTCGGCGGGTACCTCCTCGCCTGCGCTGGCTATCACCTGATCACTGGCAATGGCCCGCAGCAGTTGCGAACCACTATCGATTACAAAGACCTACCGGCACTCCGCGTACCAGAAGAAACCGCACGCAGCCTGCACCGACTCATCATCGCAGCCCCGCACTGAACGAGCGGTTGCCGACACCCCCGGGAGGCACACACTCTCAGGCCTCGTACCAGCGGGAGCTCAAGCGGCCCGGGAGGAACAATCCATGCCCTTTAAGACTATCTGCGCCGGCATCAGCGGCCATGGCGATGAGCAACACACCGTGGTTCAGGCCCTTGAACTGGCCGCTGAACTCAGTGCTAAACTCAACTTCATCCACGTCAACGACACCCACGCCGGTGAGGCCTCCTTAGCCTTTGTTGACCACGGTGCACGCCTTGACGAAGCAACGCTGCGCAAATATGTGCTCGCCGAGTCAAACGACGACGACCGCTGCAAAGCCGCGAACTACGACATCCACAAAGGCGATTGGCTCCAGGTTTTGGTTGGGCTGACCGTTGATGCCGACCTGCTGATTCTCGGCCATCACCATGTTGGCTCGCTGCGCGAGTTGTTCACGCTGTCGAAAGACGAGCAGATCATCAACCGCACCCACTGTCCGATTATGGTTGTGCCGACCGCAGACAGCTGACGCACCTCCATGCATGCAACGCAAACAGCCGCCGAGGATTCGGCGGCTGTTTGCGTTGCATAAAATGGCACGGCCGGGGCCACGCCGCGGTCAGATAGTCAGGATGTCTTCGGTCTTCTGCTTCAGGGATTCTTCGGCCTTAGCCTCGTATTCCTTGAGCAATTCGCTGATATCGTCGCAGGTTTTCTTGACCAAGTCTTCGGGCAGCTTCTGCTCTTTGCCTTCGGTCTCCATGGTCTTGATGCCCTCACGTCGCGCATTGCGCATCGACACCTTGCACTTCTCCGCACCCTCTTTGGCCTGGATCGCGAGTTGCTTGCGGCGCTCTTCCGACAAGGCCGGCACATTAAGGCGAATCAACTCGCCATCGTTCTGCGGAGCCATGCCGAGATTGGCGTTGGTCAGGGCGATCTCAATCAGGCGCAGTTGGGTTTTGTCCCACGGCTTGATCACGATCTGGGTTGGCTCGGGCACCGAGATGCTGGCCATCTGATTGATCGGCATCATCGAACCGTAGGCCTCTGCCTGCACATGCTCGATCATGGCCGGGTTGGCGCGGCCGGTACGAATACGGCGAAAGTCGTTATTGAGGGCGGTTAGAGCCTTGTCGAGGCGCTCCTCGGTTTCCAACAGGATCTCGTCTGCACTCATGGCTGGTCCTTTCAGTCTACGCTTTCGGTCAATCTGAGATCAGAGTGCCGGGCGGGTTGTCGCCGAGCGCGGCGGTAATGGCGCCGGCCTCGGTCATGTCAAACACGCGGATTGGCAAATGCCGCTCGCGGCACAGGGCGAAGGCGGTTTGGTCCATGATCGCATAGCGACCGGCCACCGCCTGGTCAAAGCTGAGATGGTCAAATCGGGTTGCGCTGGCGTCTTTGCGTGGATCCGCCGAGTACACGCCATCGACACTTGAACCCTTGAGCACAGCAGCTGCGCCGATCTCAGCGCCACGCAAGGCCGCCGTGGTATCGGTGGTGAAGAAGGGATGCCCGGTGCCGCCGCCAAACACCACGATGGTGCCGGCCTCAAGCCACCGCATCACTTGGTCGCGCTCGTAGCGATGCGCCACATTGGGAATCGCATGCGCCGCCACCACTTCACTGCTGCCACCCTGACGGCGAATCCCATCACGCAGCGCCAGAGCGTTGATCAGGGTTGCCAGCATGCCCATGTAATCACCCACCGCTGGGTATTCGGTGCCGCCAGCCAGGGACGCGCCGCGCATGATATTGCCGCCGCCCACTACCACCGCTACCGGCTGCTCAGCCGAGGCACCGGCGATTATCTCACCACACACGCGGTCGACCATTTCAGCCTGGAGAATGCTGTCGCCAGACGCCTTGAGCGCTTCACCGGAGACCTTGAGCAAGAGCGGAGCACGTTGAGCCATGGGCGCTGACGCTACGAAGCGCCCCCCTGGGCGCAAGTCGGCCGGTCTGTCCCAGCCAGCACGTATGCATCGCGCGTGGCCTTAGCGCTGATCAACGCGGGCCGATCCGGGCCCGGTAACCACTGCCTGAACCAAGGCCCCATTGGGCTGGCGAACACGAATGCGCTCACCCATCGCACCCTCAGACATGCTTTGCCCCATCACGCTGACCTCAAAGCCAGCGCGAGCGATTGCCACCATCACTTGCGAACCACTGCGCACAATGATCGGCGGGCGAGTCCGCGTGAGGGTCAGCACCTGCCCCTGGTGGGTAGTGGTCCGCAAGGCGCGGCCAATCAGGTCAGTGATCGGCGTGGCTACTGCGCCGCTTGAGCGATTCAGCACCACGTCATCTAAACGCAGGTCATGCAATTCTAGTACATGGCCTCGGGGTAAATCGCGCGCTGCCACAGACACCTGGCGAATCGCACTGACCCGAAGCACCACTAAACTGCGGGCTTCTTCATGGTCACCACGCATCAGGCGAACCCGATACGGCACTTCGCCCCACAGGTTGGCGTTCAGCGGGTCTGCCACTAGGCGCAACGGCCGATCGGGCTCCTTGAGCGCCCGCACCGGGCCGCTGCAGCGAATCACCGTCAGCGTGACACTGGCGTCGCTGGCCCGGCCCCGCAAATGCGCTTCAGCCTGAGCCGACACGGTGGCCTCATCGTATTCAACGATTTGACGCCGTGCGATGCAGGTGCCTGTGATTACCAAATCCACGCCTGGAAACTGGCGTAGCAACTGCGGCCGAATCTGGCGCTCGCCAATCGTATATGCCGCCGTGTCGCGCATCGCCTGCACCACCACGGTGGCGGCCTGCGCGGCCACGATGGGATCGCCACTGAGCTCGGCCACATCGCCCAAAATTGCATGCACCGATTGTAACTCCACATGCTCGTACAAGCGCACGTCGAGAACCGCGGCAGGTATGCTCGCCGCGCACAGCACCACCAAAACGGCGATACGAATCACGCGCCGATCTCCGCCGCGGCGCGCAGCATCTCGTCTGAGGTACTAATGGTGCGGCTGTTGAGTTCGTAGGCGCGTTGCGCCAAAATCAGGTTCACCAACTCTACCACCACATCGACGTTCGACTTCTCCAAGGCGGATGAACGAATCAGACCAAACCCCGTGGTGCCCGGCGTGCCCTCTTCGGCCGAACCCGACGCCTCGGTCTCAAGGAACAGGTTACGGCCAATCCCGACCAGACCGGTCGGATTGCGGAAGGTTGAGATCAATACCTGACCCACGGTCTGCTGCGAACCGTCAACCAGCACGATGACTTCGCCATCGGTGCCAACTGAAATCTGCTGGGCACCATCCGGAATCGTGACGCGTGGCTCGAGGTAATAGCCATCTGGTGACACCAAGGAGCCATCGGCATCAATGCGGAAGTCACCAGCGCGGGTGTAGGCCTCGGTGCCATCTTGCAGCGATACCCGGAAGAAGCCGTCGCCCTCGATTGCCATGTCGGTTTCAACGCCGGTCTGCTCGATGGTGCCCACGGTAAATATCCGCGGCGTTGCACTCACGCGCACACCGTGACCAATTTGGATACCGGCCGGATTACGCCCGGCATTGCCCGCCTTCACACCGGGAGCCTGCAAAATTTCATAGAACAGATCTTGGAAATCTGCCCGCTGCTTCTTAAATCCGACGGTACTAACGTTAGCGATATTATTGGAGATAACATCGACGTTGGTTTGTTGCGCGGCCATGCCGCTTGCGCCGGTAAACAGGGAACGTGGCATAAGATGCCTCCTTTATCGCCTAGCGCGACAGAATGTCCGACAAGCCAGCTAAACGGAATTGACGTCGCAGCGCATTAGCTGCGGCGTCATAGCGACGCTGGAGCGCCACCATGTTGACCAACTCTTCAACTGCGTTGACGTTGGCGTTTTCGATTTGTCCTTGGCGCAGAATCGGGCCATCGCGAACCACATCCTCAAACACAACGGATCCGGGTTCGAAGTACTGCCCACTGCGCGGCATCAGCTTTTGGTAATCATCAGCGCTGGTCGGCTTCACGATGCGCAACTGATCGATGTAGACCTGCTCGGCGCCACCCGCAACCCGCTGCAGGCCGTAGATCTCGCCGTCATCGTTGACCTCAATCTTGAACACACCTTCTGGCACCGTTACCGCACCGCCTTGGCCTTGCAGTTCGTAACCATCGGAGGTGCGCGCAACGCCGTTCTCGTCGAGCATAAAACGGCCGCGCCGGGTAACCAGCAAGTCGCCCTGATCATCGCGAACGCGGAAGAAGCCTTCGCCAACCAGGGCCAAGTCCATCTCACCATCGCTGGCATGGAGGTCGCCAGGGCTGAAATCGAGCCAGGTTGAGCGTGCCTGTACCCCCGCGCCGCCATTGCCAGCAAGATCACCATACCGGCCGCGTGCCTCCAACATCTCGGCAAAGCTGCCGCGCCGGAGCTCACTGCGCTTGAAGCCAGCGCTATTGGCGTTCGCCATGTTCTCCGCCGTAACGTCCATGGCCCATTGCTCGGTAACCATAGCGCTGGCGGCCGCGTAAATGCCTTTGGGCATGATCTGCACCTCCTGACGTTGGATCCCGCGACATGACCTGTACGATTAATCGACGTACCGGGCCTGGAATCCTCAGTCTGTAGGTGCTATGCGCTCACAGCGTGCCAAAGGCCCACGCGGATCGCGCCCTGGGGCCGGCAACGCCCTGAACCAAAAACAGCGACGCCCCATAAGGAGCGTCGCCGTTTGAACTTGAAACGAGACCGAAGAATCAGCGCTTGCTGAACTGGCAGCCGCGACGGGCGCCGCGCAGACCGTACTTCTTACGTTCGACCATACGATCGTCACGCGTCAGGAAGCCCTGAGCACGCAGCGCGCGCTCCAGTTCAGGCTCAGCCTTGAGCAAAGCACGGGCGATACCCATGACGCAGGCGCCAGCCTGGCCGGTTTCACCGCCGCCCTTCACGTTGACGTGCACGTCGTAGGCTTCGAGGCGCTCAGTAGCGTCCAAAGGGCTTACAACGTGCTGACGACGCCGGTCGACAGGGAAGAACTGCTCGATGGGACGCTTGTTGATAAGAATCTGGCCGCTACCGGGGGCGATGCGAACACGCGCAACGCTGGTCTTACGGCGACCGAGACCCCAGGTGTATTCCTTGGCAGGCATGGACGACAGTGCTCCGCTCGTAACCTAACAGTGAGAGAGGCGCCATTGCGCCCCTCGGATAAGAGCGCGAAACACTAGGGCGGTTTTCGTCAGGTCAAGACCGGACGCGCAAGTTGTTCAGAACCTGACCCGCGCGGAAAAGCTCGACCCCCCGGCCTGCACAAAGCGAGGCCCGCAACTACCACCAAAGCTGCGGTAACTGCCACCCCAAACACGACCCCCATAGGCGCCGCCCCAGAGCACGCGTGGACTAGAGATCGTCGTCCCAAAGCTAGCATAGGCAGGGGTATAGCTCACTCGCGCACGCCGCGCCTCAGCTGCTGCCGCGGCACGCGCGGCGCGGTCTTGACGCAGCGCATCGCGCTCAGCCAAACGTGCATCTTCGGCGTCGCGGCGCTCCAGATAGGTCTCCCAATCGACCCAACGCACCCCAACCAGCACTTGCCCGCGTGCCGTGGCCGCCTCCTGAGGCTCCATCCAGATCCCATTAACCCGCCTGAACCCAAGCGCCGCCCGGGCCTCGGCGTGGTGCCGATCTCGCCGCAGGGCCTCACGCGCCAGCTCACGCCGAAACACCGGATCCTCAGAGCCGATTTTCTCTGCCAACTCCCACCATTCGGCAGCGCTCCCGCCAGACCCCAGCCGCTTCGCGCGCCGCTCAACGCCAGAAATCAACTGCTGACGCTGGGACGGCTCATGGCTCAGTTCCAGCACCTCAACGCGCGGCAAGTTCAACACTGCCGACACCCGGCCGCTGGTCACCCGCAGCGCCAGCACCGCATCGGTCGACAGGTCGGGCACAATCTCGCCATCAAGCAAGCGCCCATCCCGCATCTGCACCGAGGCCGCCGACAGCGAGCCCACCAGCACGGCCAAAAGCATGACAATCCGCATAGGCTCTATGGTGCCGCCTGCCATCTGCGTGGGAAGTTCGGTTCCTGGTTCCTAGTTCCTGGTTCCTGGTGCGCGCCTGCGGCGCGTCGTGGGCATGGTCACCGGTCCCGTCCAGCAGCGCAGGATCCCAGACACACCCGCACGCGAGTAACTGCCGGCATCCAACGCGCGAAGCGCGCACCAGGAACCAGGAACCTCCTAATCAAAACAACATGGTGTACCACTGATGTTAGGCAAAACGACAAATACGCAGCTTGACGCATCAGTACGTGACCCTACGTTTGACCGCTAATATCGCCATGCCACCACCAGCGTGTTTTTTAGGTATCGATCTCGGCACCACTGGGATCGCATTCATGCTCCTCGACCAGAGCGGCGAGTCGCTTGCTGAGCTGCGTCGTGCCTACAGCAATCTGTCTGAAGACAGCGAATCTGCCAGCCCGCAAGACTGGTGGCGAGCCACCCGCACCGGCATCAAAGAACTGCTGCGACGCGCTGGCGTAGAAGCCGGCGTGATTCGCGCTGTCGGCGTCACCGGCGTTACCGAAGGCGCCGTGTTGATTGGCACCGAGGGCCAGATCCTCACCCCCACCTCACTCGGGGCGAGCGAGTCTGGCCAGCATGGCCTAAGCATGCTCGCTGAGCGCATCGGCTTGCGTAATCTGCATAACCTGACTGGCCGCCACGCCCGCAGCGCCACGCTGCTGCCCAAGTTTCTCGACCAGAGCGAGCAATACCCGCGCGTATCGCACGAGCTACACGCGGTCCTGCAACCACCTGAATTCCTCCGCTTCCGCCTGACCGGCGCCCTCGCCACCGACCCCAGCTGCGCCTGCCAGAGCCTCCTATTCAGCGCCCGCAGCCGCACCTGGTCGAAACAGGTGCTCAACCACCTCAGCATCGATCCGATCTTGCTACCGCAGGTGGTTTCGGCCGGCGCTATCATTGGCCGCGTTACCGACACCGCCGCGCGCGAGTCGGGCCTGCAAATGGGCACGCCGGTCATCGCCGGCGCCAATCAACAAGTGGCCACTGCCATTGCCGTGGGCGCCGACACCTGCGGCGACCTCCTACTCGACCTCGGCGAAACCGGCACCGCGCTGTGCCTCGACGCCAGCTACCATCGCGGCAAGGGTCACATCGACACCGGCTGCTTTGGCGACCTGTGGACCCTCGAGGCCCGCGGCGTCTCGCCCACTACGGGTATCAACTGGCTGATGGACACGGTCATGCCAGCCGAGGTCCAGCAAGCCCGCCGGCGCAAGCGTGACCCGCTCGACCATCTTGCGGAGATTGCCGCCGAAACCCAACCTGGCGCCGATGGCTTGCTGTTCATCAGCCCGGAAAGCGGCCCGGCCAGTGGCTTCATCGGCCTACGACCCGACCATGAGCGTGGCCACTTGGTGCGCGCCGTGTTCGAGGCGGGCGCCTTGAGCGTGCGCACCCTGGTCGACGAACTGGCCGAACTCCGCGTCAAGCCGCAGCGCCTGATGCTCACCGGCCCCGGCAGCGCCAACCCGCTGTGGTGCCAGATGGTGGCCGACGCCACCGAACAAACCGTGCGCGCCTTCCCACAAGACGCGATGGCCGCACGCGGCGTGGCCACCCTCGCTGCGGTTGCCAGCGGCGCCTTTAAGAATCTCGACAAGGCTTTGGCCAAGGGCGTCAAGTCCACCGCAACGCTCAAACCCCGCAAGGCGGCCACCGAGACCTACCATCGGCTCCGCCCGCGGCGTGCTGCGATTATTTCTGCCCTAGACAACGGCGCCCCTGAACTCACAAGCACTGCTGCGCCAGCATCATGAACCGTCGTCTCCTCGCCAATGGCTTCCTTTTGAGCGTCAACCTCGCGGTTGGGGTGTGGGTCGTTACGCACATGGCTGACAGCCTGCTGCTACGCGAGGGCGAGGTCGCCGAGGCCCGGGCCGCGGCCGCAGCCGAACATCAGGCCGCCACCGAGCTCGAATATCAGGTCGCCGTTCAAGAAGCGACCCTAGCCGGCATTCGCGCTGACGATCCCTACGTGATCGAACTGCTCGCCCGCGAAAAGCTCGGCTGGCGCGGCGAGAATGAGATCCTGCCGCCGCCGCTGCCTAGTCCTTAGCCTAGCGCAGAACCTTTGGTCAAATGGTCCTGGGTCCTGGCACGCGCCTTACGGCGCTTGGGTCGTAGGAACTGCCGATTTCCGCAATCAAACTGGCAGGGTATCGGGGTGGCAACCCCGCGCCCAAGCCTGCTTGCAGGCGTTCCACGACCCAGGACCAGAAGTCACAACTGCCCCCGAACCCCAAACGCAGCCGCGCCGTGAACACAGCTAGACCAGCCCAACAACTCCCTTGCATCAGCGACTCTGACCCCAAGACTGCGCCGCTCCAAAACGGGGTGTAGCTCAGCTTGGCTAGAGCGCTGCGTTCGGGACGCAGAGGTCGAAGGTTCGAATCCTTTCACCCCGACCACATCACAGCCGGATCCAGATTCTGGATCCGGCTGTTTTGTTTGCTGAACGCAGGTCGCTGGCAAACTGCTGCGAGCCGCGCATTGCCGCCCGGCCCCCCACACCGCACACTGACGCCGCACGGAGGACAGCCACGGAGATGAGCATGCGCTTCATCACTATTGGGCTCGTCATCCTTGGCTGTATCGGCTGCGCCGAAAGCCCGCAGCCACAGCACATCACCGTAGCCGCGGCTGCGAGCCTGACGCCGGTGGTCACCGAAGCCTTGGCCACTTGGCCCGGCGCCTCCAAGCGTCTCGTTGCTAATTTTGCCGCCAGCTCCAATCTTGCGCGCCAGATTGAAAACGGTGCCCCCGCAGCGCTATTTCTATCAGCCAACACCGCCTGGATGGATCATCTCGCCAAGCGCGGCCTGATCATCAGCACCTCACGCACCGCCGTGGCCGGCAATCGCCTAGCCCTAGTGCGCCCGCAAACCCAGCCCCTGACCCAAGAGCAATTGCCCAACACCCTCACCGGCCGCTGGACCACCGGCAATCCCGAACACGTTCCGCTCGGCCGCTACACCAAGGCCGCGCTGCAAGACATGCACTGGTGGCAGCCCCTTGCTGCCAACTTGGTGGCCGCCAACAACGCCCGCGCGGCCCTGCGCCTGGTTGAACACGCGGAGGTCGACTGGGGCATCGTGTACGCCAGCGACGCCGCCAGCAGCCAGGGCGTGCGCATAGTGACCCTGCTGCCGAGCACCTCTCATCCACCGATCAGCTACCCCGCGGCCCTGGTTGGCACGCCGCAGCCCGAAGCCGAGGCTTTCCTGGCCTGGCTCGCTGGCCCTGAGGGCCAGGCCCTTTTTCTGCGTCATGGCTTCACACCGCCACCGGAGCAGCCCTAAGATGCTCAGCCCAGCAGAGTGGTCGGCGCTCAGCCTGTCGGTGGGCGTAGGCCTGTGGTCAACGGCCTTGGTTGCACCACCGGGCATCGCGCTCGGCTGGCTGCTCGCGCGTAAACAATTTCCCGGCAAGATTCTACTCGAAGCCCTTATTTACTTACCGCTGGTGCTCACTCCGGTGGTGGTTGGCTATTGCCTGCTGATGGTGTTTGGTCGCAACGGCCCCCTGGGCGGCCTTGGGCTCGCATTCACCTATAGCGGCGCGGTGCTTGCCGCCGCGGTCGTAGCCTTGCCGCTCGTGGTTCGCTCGGTGCGCACTGCGATTGAATTGGTTGACCCCGGCCTCGAGCACGCGGCTGCGGTTCTCGGCGCCGGGCCGTGTCGACGCTTAGTCACGATCACCCTGCCCTTGGCCATGCCAGGCATTGTAGCTGGGCTAGTGCTCGGCTTTGCCCGCAGTTTGGGCGAATTTGGCGCCACCATCACCTTTGCCGGTAATATCAGCGGCCAAACCACCACCCTGCCGATCGCTATCTACACCGCCACCCAGGTGCCTGGTGGCGATGGCCTCGCCGGCCGCCTGACCCTCCTCTCGATATTACTTTCCTTTGCCGCCCTCGCAGGCAGCGAATGGTTTTTACGCCGCCTGCGACGCCGCGCCGAAGGGCTCACGCCATGATGCGCCTGCAGGCCAGCGTCTGCCGCGGCGATTTTCAGCTCACGCTCAACACCGAACTGGGGCCCGGTGCCACCGGCGTGTTTGGCCGCTCAGGCTCAGGCAAAACCAGCCTGCTGCTCGCGCTCGCCGGGCTTGTGCCGAGCAACGCCCTCCAACTGACAATCAATGGCGAAGTGCTGATCGACACCGCGGCCGGCGTCACCCCGCCGGCGCATCGCCGCGGCATCGGTCTGGTGTTCCAGGATCACCGCCTGTTTCCCCACCTCAGCATCGAAGCCAACCTGCGCTACGGGCTGCGCAGCGAATCGGGGCCGGATTTCAAGGAAGTGGTCGACCTGCTGGAAATCGGCGACCTGCTGCAACGCCGCCCGGCCGCCTGCTCTGGCGGCCAACGCCAACGCGTGGCCCTCGGCCGCGCGCTCTTGGCCGCACCGCGCCTGCTGTTACTCGACGAACCGCTCGCCAGCCTCGACCGAGGCCTGAAACGCAACATTTTGCCGTTTCTGTGCCGCATTCGTCAGCGCTTCGCCTTACCGATGCTGATCGTCAGCCATGACCTGGAAGACCTGCTGAGCCTCACCGACAGCATCATGCTGATTGACCACGGCCAACTGCGCGGCCACGGCAGCGTGGCCGACCTAGCCCAGAATCCCGACACCCTCGAATTACTGCATGACTGCGGCCTAGTGTTCGCGGTGCCCGGGCAACTCCGCGATCGCGATGACCAGGGCTTGGCTTGGATCCGCCCGCACGGCGCAAGCGAGTGCAGCCTAGCCACCGGCAACTGCGAAGCCGGCATCGGCGATCAGGTTGACATACTGATTCGCCCTGAAGATCTCGTATTGGCACGTCCCGGCCTCGAAGCCCAACTGTCGCTGACCAATCGCATCGCCGGCACCATCACCGCCATCACCCGCAGCGCCCAGCGCTGCTTGGTGAGCATCGACGCCGGCTTCACCGTTCCCTTATTAGCGGAAGTCACCGAACGCGCGATCGAGCGGCTCAGTCTCCGCGAAGGCGATGCCGTGCTGGCCTTGTGTAAAGCCCAGGCCCTGCACGCGCGGCCTTTGGGGTAGAGGGTTCCTGGTTCCTGACGCACCGGTCCTGGGTCCTGGGACGCCTGCAAGCAGGCTTAGACGCGGGGCG
>JAQIBG010000414.1 GCA_027859175.1 Planctomycetota bacterium
TGGATGTAAACTGCGGATGAAATCCTAGAGTCATTTGCCCGCTTTTGCTGCCACCTGCAGGCGGAGCAGGGTAATCTATGAGTTATTTATGGGACACAGCACTAGGGCGTGATGGAGCAAGGGCAGCGAGCGCGTAGATGCCGCCCAGCGCCACCAGGACGCCCAGCGGCGAGGTGAGCCACAGCGCGAGGACGATGGCCGCCGAGATCGCGATCCCCGCGAGCAGGCCCAGGGTTGCGATGCCCAGGGCCATGAGCGCGGCGCGCAGGAAGTGGTCGCGCTCTTCTTGGCACTCGAGTGCGAGCAGCTCGGCGCGGTTGCTGCAGATCACCAGCAAGCGCCGGGGGAGACCCGTCGCGAGCTGGCGATCAGCGTGCGGTGATCTGCGGGAGTGGCATCCATACCAGCTCAGCGATCGCAGTGCGAGAACCGACGCGTCACCAGGAAGCCGAGCAGGGCACCAACGCCAACGCCGATCGCGAGGGCCCCGTAGGGATGCTTGTGGACGGCCTTGTCCGCCGCCTTGGCGCCGTTGGTCACTTGCTCGTTGACCTTGCCGTAGGCCTTCTTGCCGCCGTCGATTGCGGCCGACAGGCGATCGCGCGTCTCCCCGACCTTCTCCCCGACCGCATCGGAGGTCTCGGCCAGCAGGGCGCGCGCGTGGTCGGTCAAGCTGTCGTGGTCGGTATCGGATACGGGTTGATTCATGGTGATCTCCTGGCCCTGCGGCCTGTGATCGAGGGCCGCGGATGCGGACCCTCAAGGCCCTCAGCTTAGGCCGCCCACCAGCGCTGGATGCTGGGGTAAAGACCTTATGTGTAATCAGCCCCAGAAAGTGCAACGCCCCTAACTGGAGACCCTGCTTCACAGGCCCGATATGGCCAGTGAGGCGCTGCAGTGCATCGCCCAGATGATCACCGATGAGACAGCGATCTTGCAACCCCAAGGTCACCGAACTCTTACGACGCCGCCGCCAAAGTCTGGATCAACGGCACCCTCGCCTGGCAAGACACCGGCCTCTCATCGTGGCGCCTCGATGAGGGTTTTCGGAAGGTGTACTTCAAGCAGGGCTTCAACACGCTCTTGGTGCGGATTGAGCAGGGGCCGGGGGTGTGCCACTGGTCGGTGCTGCTGTGCCCGATGTATCCGTAGGGGCTAGTTTGCATCGACCTGTTCAACGTAATCGCCCCGACCGGATGGTCGGGGGGATGTCGTTTGAAGTGAGGTCAGTCCATTTGGTGATGGCCTAGGATTCCACGGTCGAGCCAGTCGAGCCACAGCCAGCCGTCGCCCAACAAGACGCCAGACGGGACCGCTTAACGTGAATGGGCTGATGAAACGCGCCATGACGTCAACGCCCGTGCTCGTGGCCTCCGGCTATCATATGGGAACTCACTTTCCAAATGGGCCCTGCCTGACAAAGGTCGGAGGCCCCCACCTTGAACGTTTGAGCGTATAGAAGGCGTGTCTATAAGTCAGCGTTGAATTAATCTCCGCCGCCAAAAACAAACGAAACTCCCACCGATAATGTCGGCGGGGGTTTCTTCAGCAGTTGGTTGAGCAAATCGGGGCGTCAGGTGGCTTCGTTCTCCAGTGCCCGGTGTTTGGACCGACGCCTTGAGGCGTGAACCTGACAAGGGGAATCAAAAGAGACTGCCGAGGCGCGGCTTTAGCTACGTGTTTAACCCCATAGCGACGTGGCGACCATCCGCCCAGTATGAAACATCCACACGGACACCAGACACCGTGACCACGACAATCACCGCGACAGCGGCGATCAAAGAACCCGTATACCTGATGGTCTTCAATGCGGCCAGCCAGAACAGAGACAAGGGCGGCATGATGGAGGTTCGACTCGAGGGGCACCAGCCGACCACCGCCACGCGCCACGCCGTGAGCCTGAGCGATGCCATTGATGGCGCGACTACAGGGGAAAGAGATCTCTCGGGGGCACTTTGGAGCGACTGAAAAATGTTCTGAGAAGCTGGTCTCTCAGGTGTCCATGCGCGCGACACGGCGTATGCCGACGAGATCAGGACGTTAGCTTCGCCATCTTCAACGAAATCCTCTCGGCACGTGTCAGCGCCAAGAACAACGACGGATAGAGAGTTCTGGCCATGCCACTGCGACTTAAACAAAGATCTCGTAGAGTCTGGGCGGTGATCTGCCTCTCGACCACAAAGTTCATGCAGATTGATGGGCGGCATTGGGCGGGCTCATTTGCCTTCAACGCATT
>JAQIBG010000438.1 GCA_027859175.1 Planctomycetota bacterium
GCGAACTGGGCCGATCGTGCGGTTGCTCAGAGCCGCCAACCAGAGGAGGCTCCACCTGTTTCGGTACAGGCTTGGCCATGCGACGGTAGCTACCGTGGAGGCTCCGCGCTCGTCACCGCCTGGGAAGATGTGATGAGAAACGCGAGCGGCGCTGCCGGGTGCCAAGCAGGCGCTTGGCGCTCCCAGGGCTCGCCGCGTTGAGCGAGGCCGGGGTGAAATTCGGAGGCCTGCCTGGAGGCATTGGGGAGGGAGTGGCTGCGTGGTCCCAAAGGCTGCGCAGCACCCAGGGCGCTGACCCCGTGGGGCCCGCCAAGCGCGTTACGAGTGACCTCGTGTGCTTGCGCCGCCCCCGTCGCGCAGGGCGTGGGCCAGGCCACGGTCACATTGCGGGAGTCAACCCCGGCGGCCATGTCGATGGCTACGCTACTGAGGCCACTCATCATCATCGTCGCCATCGAGTTTTTCATCATCCCAGTCACCAGGGCAGAGCTTGAAGCCCATGTGCTTCATGGCGCCCGTCTTGTAGACGGGGTAGACAGCAACGGGCTCTTCGGGCACGGCCACGGCAAGCATTTGGCCCCTGATTGAGTTCGCCATGCGTCCAGGGAGCAGTTCTTGCTCTTTGGCCCACGGGGTGGAGAGAAAACCATCAAGATCTGCATCCATGTTTGCTGCGATGCCCCCCCCCTCACCGGCCCCGTTGGTCACGCACAGGATTCCATGCGAGAAGCCTTGGTACTGTGTGGGTATGCCCACTTCGAACCTGTCATTGCCTTCATAGATCAGGCAGAGGGAGCTGAGCCATTGGCCGGCCATGCCGATGTAGTATGAGTAGGAGGACCCGCACAACTGGACTGGCAGTGCAACTGCCTCATCATACCCGGGCAATCCCCGAAACTGGTTCGCCGATTTGTTTACCGCGCAGTCACTAGTTCATCCAATGGCCGATCTTGGCCAAGAGCACCCAGGAACCTTGCGAGTTCTTGAAAAACAGATACCCGACACCCGAACTCCCGTCAGTCAGCTCTACCCACGCGCATCGCTCGAACTCGTTGATCCAGCCGGTCTGGTCCGGGCCGGGAATCGGATACTCGAATGTACCCACCTTATGCAAGGCGGATTTACGGATGACACCAATAATGGCGTCTCGATCTGCCGCATCAGGACTGCTCCCCAATGGCGGCGCTTCCGGGCGCGACGAGGTCGTGAGCAGTTCCTCCAGCACATGAGCCGTGATAGCGTGTAGCGCATCGTCGGGCCGCTCCTGATGCTCCACACAATCCTGCAATATTTGCGCAAAGACTGGCGAGGCCGCGTGTACGTCAAGTTTGCTGATGGAATTAAGGAGGGCTATCTTTGTGGCTTCGGTTGCATGTGTGTAAAGACCGACCACATAACGGGAATCGACACTCCCCCCTAGGTTTCCCAATGCCTCAATCCCTCTGATGCGCTCGGAGAGCACATTGCTGGCCGAGGCAGTACGCAACACCGGCACAGCGGATTTGTCGCCATAGGCCTCCAGTAAACCAAGATATTTGACCCTCTGTTTCGTGTCGCCGCTGCTGGCTCGATCCATTAGCAGGCGGAACGCCTTGCGGCTATGAAGCTGTCCAAGAACCTCTGTTGCCCGATAGGCAGTACCAGACACCTGGTCGGTTTCGGCGACCCTGAGAAGCGGGATCTCAAAGGCCGGTGAGCGGATTTGTCCCATCGCCTCGATTATTGGTAGCCGATGGTGTTCTCCCTGCCGTTCGAGCAACTGCTGACTCAGCAGATCCGTGGCTTCTTGAGCACGTAATTGTCCTAATGCGGATACGCTGTACCACCATGCATGGTATTCGGACTGAGATCGGACCACGTTTAGCAGTGATGGAACGTAGGTCTCTGCCAATATATTTCTATCGACTTCCCTTACGGCCAAATTGCGTACCAGTATGGCGGCCCGATTTTGCGCCACGTAGTCTCCGGAGAGCATCTTCAGAATGTAATCATGGGGGCAGTCCCCTGGCTTCTGCGCAAGATGCGATGCGAGCAACCCGGGTATGTCGTTCGACTCCATCATATCCATTTCCAGGGCCGCGAGGAGCAACCACGTTCGATCCCGTTCGGACGCGCTCATAGCCATTTGACGTATTTGCGCAAGTTGCGCTCGTTTCTCTTGGTACGTCGTTATCTCGCTGGGATTTCTCCAGGCAGTGAGGTATGTTTCTCTCACTTCTGGCGAAAGGGATGAAGCAATAAACCCACTTCTCTCAGCCTCCCCTCCTGTCGACGACTGAATTATGCCGGGCCCTGCAGCATGGCGATTCATGCACCCGAACAAGAAACACATCCACAGTATAGTTGCGCCGAGCAGTCCCCGTTTCCATGATGCGTTTCGAGTTCTATACATTCTCATGTCGTTGCTGGCGAACGCCGATCGTCAAGCGTCGCCTGCTCGCTCTTGGTGGCCATCCGCCTTGAATCCTTCGTGTAAAGTGACAGTACCTTGCAGAATATTCCCGTCGAAAGCCATTGCGAGAAAGAATTCCGGTGGGACTCCATCATGGACAAGCTCTGGAACGTTATCGAATCCGAACTTCTTGTAGTACTCCGGATGCCCCACGAGGCAACAGCCGCGAGCATGCATCGCCCTCAGTTGTGCCAGTCCTTCGCGGATCAGGGCCTTGCCAATGCCCTGACGTTGGTATTCCGGCGATACCGAAACAGATCCAAGCCCGTACCAGTCCGGCGTGCCGTCGGAATTGGTCACGGGCGAGAACGCAATATGACCAATTACTCGGCCATCCATCTCTGCGACCATCGATACCGTGAGGGCACTGCCGGCGCGTAGCGCCTCGATTACAAACTGCTCCGTGTGGTTGCTGATCGCCAGCGTCTTGAAGGCAGCGATGGTCACTTCGCTAATGGCGCTGACATCGACGCTTGTTTCATTCCTGATAGTAACATCGGGCTTCATGGAGCATATTCCCTTGGCCAGCGTCACAGGTCACCGGGCCTCACAGCCCGATGGAGGTTCATGTGGAATTATACCCGCAGAAGGCAGGGGCAGCAACCGTTGAAGGCGCCAGGCCGTGAGGCTCCGATGCACCGACCTCGCTGGGCGATATGTTTCTAGCCGGTGCCGGCCACGCTTAAGCTGCCGCGATTGCTAACCGTCATCTGGTTTGGCAACAGGCTCATTTCGCTTGGCCACCTGGGCCGCCCTGCCGCGGATCTCACCGATCATTTCTGATCCGATTGCCAGAACGGGGACGGCAATCACAACAAGCAGAAACCCGGCATGTGATAGTACGGATTCCTTGCCTTCAATATCTTTAGCGATGAACCAAAGCCCGCACAGCAGCAGACCCAGCCCGAGCACGTTGCCCAGTATGGCTATAAATACTCTCATCGTGCCTTCACTATCCTCAACCGCAGCCCAACGTGAAAAATCAGAGGCACCCCAGGCGTCCGCCTGAATCGCCTTGTTGGGTGGCCCAGTTATACATCAAACAGCAATCTTATTCCGTTGTCAGCCAGTAGCAGCAACGCTGGATCGACAACGCCAATCCGGTCTTCAAGTCGCGACTTACGAATCGAGACTATCTGAGAGACCACTACGACCGAATCCCTCTTCAAACCAGTCTCTGATTTCTTCAGCAAAACGTTACCGGGAGCCTTCGCAAGTCGCATATTGCTACTCAGAGGCGCAACCATGACCGACGGTATAGCACTACCGTTGAAACTATCGGCTTGAACAACCAAGGCCGGTCTCTTGTAACCAGGCTCCGATTCACCGCTGTAGCCAAAGTCTACCCAATAGAGATCGCCCTTTTCAATCACCATTGTTCCTTTGGCATATCAGACAGCGTCGCATTTTCGATACGATCATCAAAAGAGCTGTCTGTGGAGTAGACGGCATCAAGCATTTCAGTGACACTGACCCGGCGCTTTGATATATAGGCGTTAAGGGCAGTGACATAGAATTCAGACCTGCTGATCCCCTGCTTCTTTGCAAGGTATTCAGCTCGCCTGAACACATCGTCAGGTATTGATATGGCCGTCTTCATGAGCGGCAGTATAACCGGTTATACCGCGCCGTCAAGATGGACAGTCCACCTCGCCACTCAACGTTATAGATCAGGGGCGCCGCGAAGCGGCGGCCCTTCTGAATCGCTTTGTTGGGCTGATCTATTACGGCTCATAAATCACAACGTCCGTGGCAACCTTAAGCGCTTCGTCTATAAATAGCCGCAAGGCATAAGATGCCACAGCCTTATCTACCAAGTTATCAACCACGTAAAACCCATCTTCATGCACTTTGTAGTTGTATATTTCAGTCATTTGACTGCTGATTGGCGATGGCAATTTGCCCAAAACACCAGAGCAATCAAACCCTGGCGGAAGCGTACATTTTATTCGGTACTCAAGGCCCATTCGTATCCTTCCTTTTATCCATATTTTCCGCGCGCATGGCCCTCGGCAGCCCAACCCTACGGGTGAGCTGCGGCATTAGCCGTCGGTTCCATCCGATTATTGTGCACTCTATATTGCCGGTCACCATGCCCCGGTCCAGCGCTTACTTACGGTTTTTCAGATGATCCGTAATTCCGTGGAGTCGACCCGATCGAGCAAGACGCAAAGAAACTCCCGGGGCACTTGCGCCGCATGTTCTCATGCCAGACTCTCCGCGTCTCCCGGTGCTCAGGGCAGGCTCACAGTCACCTTCAATCACCCTGCTGGGCAGTACCCGGAGCATCAACTCAACTGTTTTTCAAGTTCCAAGATGGGGTGAAGAATGCCAACCACGGCAATGTAGAGGCAGATCCCAGTGCCAAGAACTGACGCAACCGAGATCCCAATCTTGACGGACATGTCTCCACTCTTGGCGTATCCCAACCAGGCCCCCACAACAATGCCTGGCGCCAGCACATAACCGATAATCAGACCAAATCTCATCACCAGCTTTGTCATTGCCGGCAGGTCCGCACCAAGCGACTTGAACATTTTATCAAAGTCACCAACCATGCCGTAGACGTATGGGCACAGCGCGAGACCAATCACGCTAGCCGTCATCAACAGCACGATCACGATAACATCACCTTTGGTTGCAGGTTCGTTGATCATCGTGCCTCCCAATGCCTCATGCTGATTACCGCCGGTCGAACACCGGAATCGGCGATTCGACGGCAAGAACAATGACACTATTCCGCAGTGCACCTGATGCGAGCGTAGCCATCTTTCACCACAGATTCACGGTCACTCGCGACTGTCGTGCGTCAAAGGTCTGCGGCCCTCAGGGCGTCCGCAGCACAGACTTGCCGAGTGGCACGCTTTTTCATCACTTCATCCCCAAAACAAGGCTGAGTCCGTACTCAACTTGATCCAGAGTCAGCTGCGAGACGCTTCCTGCCATGTCAGTTAGCTGCTCTTTATCTACCGTCACAACTTGAGTGACATTGATAACCGAATCCCTGTCCAGGCCAGATTCGCTTGACTCTAATACCACATTCCCTGGGTAGGCACCGTGCCCGAGGTTGGACGTGAGCGATATAACTACGACCGTTGCCAGATCGCTATCCGTGAATCGATTATCCTGCACAATCAAGACCGGTCGGACATAGCCGGCCTCTGAACCAATTGGCTCACCCAGGTCTGCAAACCAGATATCGCCCCTTCGAATTCTCACCAATCACCCCCCTTGAGGCGGCGCTTCGACTGGCGGATGACAGCCTCATCTCGAGGCTGGCCCTCTCCGGCAATGGCTTCGTTGAGCTGCTTGGTGATGTCCACGGACTTGTGTCGGTCGATGTACTCCCTGAGCGCCTCCGCAACCAGGGCGCTTCGGCTTAAACCCTTGCCCTGCGCGTACTTATCCGCCCGGGCAAAGAGATCATCTGGGAGTGAGATCGCAGTCTTCATACCGCAATCATACCGCGGTATGACCCTTGTTCACGTGATTTTGCCACCCAGCGCTCAGAGCAGGGGGCAAGGCTTCAAATGTACGAGAGATTCAGGACCTTATCACCAGATGACGACCCCAGAACATTCATCTAATGACAAGTGCCTAAACGAAAGCGCGAAGCGCTAAGGCACAAAAGCCCGAAGTGCGGAGCCGAAGGAAAAACTCCCACACCTGCTCCATCCGCCTGCTGGACAGGAGCCCCGGCGCTAAGGTGCGGCCGCCAATCCCTGATTAAAGATCCGGTCCGTCGCGCAGCGGCGACCCCCCTGAAGTGACTTAGCGTGCGTCATCAAGCCGAAACTTCGGCCGCATCACAAGACCCATGATGAGCACGGCCACACCGATCACCGCGACGGGCAGAAAGATTGCCGTCCAGACCATTGCGCCACCAACCGATTCAGCAAGTTGCTCAGTGCTGACTGCCTCTCCATCATTGGCGGCCGCATGAAAAGCCGCAACCATACCAATGAGCGTAGGCATAAGCCCGGCGATCACCGAAGCGACCACCAGCCCTAATCCCCACTTAATGAGCGACGGCCTAGCCATAGACTGCCCCTGGATTCAAATACTGATAAATAAGGGATGCGCAGGATACGCAAAACGCTGCGCCGGCCTATTGGAACATTTTATAATCAGTTCAGCTCATGCCGATGCAGGAGTTCCCTGAGTTTATCCGCCGGACATGCAAATCCCAACCGCTTGAGTGGCATATGGTTCACCGATTCCAAACCGGCCTCAAGTGGCCGACCTGCATCCATGTGGGCCTCAAGGCTGTACCGCATCTGGTTGACCGTAGCCGCAACGCTCCGGGAATCATTCAGAGCAATACGCGGACTCGATCCTGGCCTGTACCATGGACTGGTCCTGCGAATCTGCTCAAAGATTGCCTCCGGCCCCTCGGGGAAAACTGGGCCCTGCAAGTGCGTAATAAACCAGTCCTGATGCACCACCAAACCCAACTCAAGATTGGCGTATGGCGACCAGAAATCGACGAACCAAGCACCTGATGACCTGCGAGGCAGATCAGGATCAAGACCCCAGCGCTTTTGCACCTTACGAGTAACTGCCAGCATTGTGAACCTAAGGTTTGAGATAAGTGCCGCGCCGGATGACATCCGGAAATCGCCCATCCGATAATGAGTCGCCAGAGGATAGCACGAAGCGCCCAGCCACAGAAGCCTGAAGTGTGGACGAGGCGCAAGCCCCCCTCGCTCAGACGCTCGCTGACCCTGTCAACCCGCCTGACCACATACCACAGAAGCCCATTTCGCTTTACACAGTCAAGGCTCGGAAATCTCGCCTTCAGGATCCAATGTCATATCCAATCTGGTTTCACTCAGGGCGTTGATCCCGATGTCATCTAGAACAAGCTCCCTGAAGCCCTCCTTGACCATCTTGATGCGATACGCGTAGGGCACGTCTCTCTGGTCCAGAACGCGATCACCAAAAACTGCCCGATGCTCCTTCACGATGACATGATGAGAACAAATGAGGCTATAGGCCTCAAGCGGTGTTGTTCCGATTAGTTCCCACTCGGATTGGCCTGGCTGTGCATTCAAATCCACATTCACCCTGACACTGCCCGACGTGACCACATACGGATCGCTAGCCCGAGCCACATAGACCCGAGCACCTTCAGGAACCGTGGTGATCGCCAAGGCCCCAATGTCGCCCTGAGCATCGTATGCATACTCTATCCTCGGAGGACGTCGTGAAACGACGTACACAGCGACGGCACAGCCACAAACAAGGATGGCAACTCCAGCAATGATCAGTTTCTTCATTCTCTATCTCCCCAACCGTTTACAAACCTGAGGCGCCGCACAGCGGCACCCCCGCCACATCGACCCATCGAGCGCTGTCTGAGCAATAGTCATTGCGCCACATTTTCAACGGCGGCGAACTGCAACAAGTGCAGCACCAGACGCTGCCCGGAGCGCGTGTCCGGAGCGTGTGCCAGGTCGCCCACTTGAGCGACTTGTTAGCCCATTTGCCGTGGGAACGGCATGACATCTGCATCTTGCATTTGGAGTTGTGCGAGAACGAAAGCATGCATCGCATGAGCGAGAACCTGATCGCGCGCATCATCATCGGATTCTGAGTAGCGAAGGTCCATGCTCATGTAACGGAGCAGTTCATCCAGGTCGTCAGGATCGAGCTCAACCTCCACGAAATCGGTGCTAGTGGCGGCAACAGACCAATCAACAGGCATGAGTGGCCAGCAGCGATCCAGGTAGCTATGGAAGTCTGAGTTGATGAATAGTCTCACGTGGAGTCCTGCAGTTCTGGATGGGATAACGAACCAGCGTAAGCGGCGAGCCCGAAGGGCGAAGCCGGTTAACGCACTAGTTATATTTTCAATCTGAGATAAACACTACTTTCTGAGATCCATCAATTTCCTTAAACATAAAAAGCATATCTTCCTCATTAAAAACGACATACACAACTATTGATCCTGGGAGCCTGGATTTGTATTGTTCTAGCATTATCGAACGCTTTATCTTGGAAGATATTTCTGCGGGCGGTTGATTTACAAATTCATGAGCACTGAGGACGGTGATCTTAGATCCATTATCTAAGTGGCGCTTGATGGGTTTAATGAAGTTATCGCGAAGAATTTTGACTGATTCATCATGAGATTTATCTTGGAAAACGAAACTTGTGTCAAGATACGAATTGGCCTTATCCCAATCGCCGGATGAGAGGTGGGCAATGAATGGATACTTTGAGGCTATGTCTATTGACGATTCTTGAGCGCATGCGAATGCGCCGAGCAGTAGAACGAGTATGATTATGCGATGCATGATATGCCTTTCAAAATATAACCGTTAAAGATCAGCGGCACCAAAGGCGTCCGCGGCATCGCCTTGTTGGGTTGGCATCATTCATAGTGAGTCCACATCCTCAGCACTTTGATAGCCTTCTCATCCTCAAGCACTTGATAGACGAGCCGGTGTTGAATATTGATCCGCCTTGAAATCGCCCCTGACAAGTCACCCACAAGCCTTTCGAATGGAGGAGGGCTCGTGAAAGGATCCCGAGAGATCATTTCCAGCAATGCTTCAATCTTGAGCCTATAGCCAGCCCCAGCCGCTTTCCGCGCATCTTTTTTAGCCTGTTTTGTGAAGTAGATTTCCCACATTCATCAATTACCAATCCAGCTTCTTGTCGCATTCTTCAAGAGGCTCTTTCATACCATCGACAATGGCATCGCGCATGCCGGGTATGCTGACAAGATGCAGGGTCTCATTAATCGCATTCCAGTCCTCCTCGCTGATTAGGACTGCATTATTCCGCTTTCCGGTAATCACTACAGGATCATGCGAATCAGCAACCCCATCAATTAGCCCATAAAGTCCTGCCCGTGCAGCGCTTGCGTTAACTGTGGCCATATGCACCCCCTTGCCTTATCTGGACCGTACGCTTTACCGTACGCTAAGCAAGTGCTATTTGCATCACCCTGCAACCCAACGTTCAAGCTGAGGGGGCACCGGCCATAGTCAGGCTAGCCCCATTTGGAAAGAGAGTGCCCATAAGATGGCCGGAGGCCATGGACACGGGGTTGGAAGTCAGTGTGCGTTTCATCAACCCATTCACGTTAGGTGCTCCCTGTTTCTCAAGCGCCTCGTTGGGCGGCTTTGATCTTTGTGTTCACTGCACTTCACTGTTGATAACGGGCTGCTTTTCATGTCATTGACCGGATTCGGAGCTCTTGAATCACTGAGTCGTCAATCTGGCATTCAAGCTGGGCCATCTGATGCTCATTCTGCGTGCGCAGTCTATCGGAAAGGTTGGAGACCTTTGACTGGCGCAGCAGATCAATGTATTCGGCGAGAGTTTGGCACTGTTCGCTGGTCACATTTTGGCGGTCATTGCTGTCTGCCCACCTTTCATCCATTAGTCCAAAGTTCCCTTGGTACTTGTCATGAAGGGCTAGGACATCAGGTGTCACCAGTTTGGCCATGTATGACTGCCGAACGTTCAAGATGTGCGGCGCCCTTAGGGCGCCCGCACAATCGCCTTGTTAGCTGCATTTGATTTTATGACCATGAAATCTCAGGCTTCCTGTGCTTGATTATGCAGTCTCTGAGGTAG
>JAQIBG010000468.1 GCA_027859175.1 Planctomycetota bacterium
GGCGGCACACCTGTCGATCGCGCTCAGTGCCGCGGGGCATCAGCCACAAGCCGCTGACCTCGCCCTGCTGGTCGCTGGCACCTGCGCAAGCACGGGCGATCGCCGCCAAGCGCGGCGCCTGCATCTGCTGGCAGTGCCCGCCCTGCGCCGCTGCGGCCGACGCGGCGAAGCCCTCGGCATTGCCTGCCGCCACGCCAGCCTCAGCGGCCTGCTTCAGGCCCTCACACCGTGACCGTCTGCCCGGCGCACCGCACGAGTTTGCTCGCAATGCACGCTCAGACCTTGCTCCTCGCGCCGAATCGGCCATAAGTCCGAGATATGGCGACCGCCGCAATTGCACGTCTGACTCTAGCCAATGGCCTGCGCCAGCCGATTACCTGGCTGAGCACCGGTGTTGCGCTGGCGCTGCTGCTGCTGTGCATGGCCTTTGGCATGTTCAATTTCGTCAGCCAAGACCGCATGAATCTGCTGATTACCGCCGGCATCGCCGTGAGCGTGCTCAACGGTCTGTTTCTGGGTGTGGTGGCTGCAAGTGATGCCGTTCACGACGAACTCGCCAGCCGCACCGCTCTCACCCTGTTCGCCAAGCCGATGAGTCGCGGCAGCTTCTTGATTGGCAAGGCCTTGGGTGTGTGGGGCGTTACCCTGGTGTCGTGCGGAGCGATCGCGCTGGCCCACCTCGGAATCATTGCCCTGGTCAACAGCAAGGGCTTCGACTTCTACGAATCAGGCCCAGGCCATGGTCACGACCACGGCGAAGGCCTCGTTGAGTGGCTGCCCTGGGGCCGCATCCTGGCCGGGCACGCCCTGGCGATGGCGAACACCGCGGTGATGACCTGCCTCGCAGCTGCCCTGGCCCTGCGCCTGCCCCTGGTCGCCAACATCCTGTGTTGCTTCGCCGTATTCGTACTGGCCCACCTGCTGGCTGGCACCGGCCACGCCACCAGCGCGGCCTTTGCGATCCCGGCTTTGGCCCTGTTCAGCGTCGACGAAGGCCTTCGCTTTTCCGATTCACCAATTACGCTTGGGTATTTCGTGCTTTGCCTAAGCTATGCGATTCTCTATGCTTGCGGCGCTTTAGCTGGCGGGCTCGCGCTGTTCAAACGGCAAGATATTCCGTAAGCTACGAATTCGGGGAGGACCTGTGCGCTACGCGATTTTCGGCGACATCCATGGCAACTATGAAGCCCTGGACACGGTCCTGACAGACATCAAGGCCCATGAATGCGACAAGTACGTCTGCATGGGTGACGTGGTTGGCTACGGCGCGGAACCGATCCGCTGCCTCGAGCGCATCCGCGAAGAAGGCTGCGAAACCATCGCCGGTAACCATGACTGGGCCGCGATTGAACGCATCTCGATCGACTTCTTCAACGCCTACGCCAAGGCGGCGGCAATTTGGACCCGCGAGATGCTCAGCGATGAGCACAAGGAATGGCTCAGCGAACTGCCCCTGTCACTGACCTTCGATAACTGCTCAATGGCCCACGGCACCTTCCATCAGCCCGAAGCCTTCAACTACATTCAAACCGTGTTCGACGCGCAATTGTCTTTCGAGGCACTCAAGAACATGGGCTCCACCCTCGGCTTCCTTGGTCATAGCCACGTGCCGGTCGGTTTCTTTGATACCGACCCGATCACCTACACCTTGGACACCGAAATCCCAATCGACGACGAAGCCGCGATCATCGTTAACGTTGGCTCAGTCGGTCAGCCCCGCGACGAGAATCCCAAGGCTGCCTGGGCCCTGTACGACACCGAGGCCAAGCAGATCACGATCCGCCGCCTCGAGTACGACATCGACGCCGCCGCCGCCAAAATCCGCGACGCCGGCCTGCCCGAGATCCTGGCCCAGCGCTTGTATCACGGTAAGTAAACGCCGAGTAGTTTGGTTGAGATGCGCAGGCGAGTCGGTTACGGCTCGCCTGTGTGTGTTTTGAGGTGTCCTGGGTCCTGGTACGCGCCTTGCGCCGCTTGGGTCATGTGGGGACAGCCGTAGAGTGCACGCTTTGCGCATTGGGCGGGGTATCGGGGCAGCCAGCCCCGCGTCCAAGCCTGCTTGCAGGCGTACCAGGACCCAGGACCCTCACAAACTACCCGCGCGCCAGGCACTCGCCGTACACCCAAACTCACGCCGAAACGCCCCGGCGAAATGCTGGCTCGACGCAAAGCCGCAGTCGAGGGCGATACTGGTGATGGGGGCGGTGCCGTAGCGCAATGCTGCCTGGGCGCGCTCGAGACGGGTTCGCAGCAACCAGCGATGCGGGCTCATCCCGGTGGCCGCCTGCACGCGCTCGGCAAAACGGGTGCGCGCAATGCCGGCGGCGGCGGCCATGTCATCGAGCTGCCAGGGCTCGTCGAGGCGTTGCGCAATCAGATGCAGCGCGGTGCTGACCGCCGGGTCTGACGCGCCTTCTGGGGCCGGTGCGTACACCGCGCGCGCCGCGCTCAGCAAGAGCTCAGCCAGATGCCCGCGTACCATGCTCTGCCAGCCTGGGCGCCGCGTGCGCAATTCACTCCACAGTCGCTCGAACACCGCCGCGATGGCCGCCCCATCGGCGATCACCGGCACCAGGTTCTCGCGCAAACTGCGGGTCACAAAGCGCCGTGCGGCGACGTCCAAGGGGCAGTCGCCATAGCTCCAGCTGCCCTTGGCACCACAGCGTGGCAGGTCGATGACCACAAAGTCGAGCACGCTGCGATGCATCACGCCACCCTCACCGCCATGCCATTGCCACGGCAAGGTCACGAAGGCCTGCCCGGTCTCCACATCCCAACTCTGGCCCTCAACCTGCCAGCGCAGGCGACCAGCGTGAATCGCGCAAATCTCGATCCCACGGTTGCGATGCGGCAACAGCGAGCCGGCGCTGCGACGCTGGGTGGTGCGCCCCAACTCGCTGATCTCCGGAAGCTCAGGAACGGGTGCAAGCATGTGCAAATTCTACCGCATAGCGATCATGGAAGCAATCCCATCGAGCGCGCGGCACAATTGGCGCAGACCTCGCAGGAGCCCGCCATGACCGCAACCGCCACCGACCCCATCACCAGCACCGATCGCGCCATCATCACCGAGTTGGCCCAGCGCTACGCCGCCGCCTGCACCGATAACGAGCGCCTAATCGAAGCCTGGACCCGTCACAACATGCTCCAAGGCGGCAAGCCGTTAATGCTTCTGTTTCCCGAAGGCGGCTGGTGCGAAATCGAGGCTGAAAACCCCATGCAGTGCAGCAATACGCGCCTGCACGGCCTCGAACGACACCTGCGCCAAGGCTTGTACGAGAACCAGCATTTCGCCCACGACAAAGTCGTCAGCCCCAGCATCGACGTTAACTGCGGCATCCGCACCAGCGGCTGGGGCCTTGAAGCCGAGTGGACCCACAGCGCAGCCGAGCGCGGCGCGCGCCGCTTCAAGCCCGTCTTGCACACGATCGACGACGCCGAGCGCATCACCGCCCCCACCGTCAGCGTCGACGCCGTCGCCGGCGCGGCCGACCTCGCCTGGCACCAAGACCTGGTCGAGGCCCATATCCCGGTGCGCTCGGTGGGGATCAAGCAGATCGGCTACCACCTGATGTGTCAGTACACCGCGTGGCGCGGCCTCGAAGAAACCATGATGGACTTCTACTGTGAGCCCGACTTGGTCCACGCCGCGATGCAGCGCCTGGTGGCCGGCCACCAGGCGCTGCTCGATCAGTACCGCGCACTTGGCCTGCTCAACGGCAACGCCGACAACACCTATCAGGGCACCGGCGGCAACGGCTGGTGCACCGACCTGCCCGACCACGGGCCGGTTGCATCAAACCAGATGTGGTCTTCGGCCGAGAGCCAAGAGATGGCCGGCGTGGGCCCGGCCCAGCATGCTGAATTCTGCGTGCCCTATGAATCGCAGCTGCTGGCCAACTTCGGCCGCAATGCCTATGGCTGCTGCGAACCCCTGCACGATCGCATCGAAACCGTGCTCGCCATGCCCAACATGCACCGCGTCTCGATCAGCCCCTGGGCCGATGTCCGCCGCAGCGCCGAGGCCCTGGCCAATCATCGCGCGATCTTCTCATGGAAACCCAACCCGGCCTTGCTGTGTGGCAGCTTCAATCAAGACGCGGTGCGCGCCGACATCGCCACCACCATCGCAATCTGCGCCGAGCACAACTGCCAGCTTGAGATCATCCTCAAAGACACCCACTGCTGCGATCGCGAACCGTGGCGCTTCACGCGCTGGAGCGAGATCTGCCGCGAAGAGATCGACCGCGTCTGGGGCTGAGCGCGCAGCACTGCCGGATCCCACGTTGGCAGCCCTACGGTTGCTCCTAGGCTACCGGGCATGGGCCCTACGCCGTGGATCATTCTTCGTGGCATCCTGCTGCTCGCGTTACTCGCGATGTTCGCGGTGTCGCTGGTCACCAGTTTGCTCGCCGAGCATCCAGAGGCCCTGGTTGGACCGTCCAATCCGGGCCACGGCAAGGATCCTGGCATCCGCGTGCTGCTGCTGGGCAAGAACAGCGAGCCCAGCCACGATCGCCTCACTGTGCGCCCGCTGCAAGACGCCCTGCTCTACTGTCCGGATGACAAAGAGAGCTGGCATATGGCGCTCGACCCGCTGCATCCGGTTGAGCTGCTTCCGCAGGGCCGCGATGGCATCCTGGTTAACATCCCCTCGCGCGCCTACACCCAAACTTGGCAGGTTGAGCGCCTCGCGCTCACTACCCGCAACCTCGGCGCCGAGGGCCCGATTCCCGATCTGGCCACTATTGAAGCGGCCGACACCGCCCCCCTATTCGCGCTGTCGCGTGACGGCGGGCGCCAGTATCGCGGCAATCTCGAAGTGGTGCTAGCCAGCGCCACCGGTCTCAACGCCGTCAACGCGCTCCCCATTGAAGCCTATCTCGAAGGCGTGCTGCAGGGCGAACTCGCCGCCAGTTGGCCCGACGCCGCACTCCAGGCCCAAGCCATTGCCGGCCGCAGCTACGCCTACGCCGCCACCTGGCAGCGCCGCAGCGAACGCGGCGGTTTGCTACGCTACGACCTCACCGACGGCGGCAAAGATCCCACCTACCGCGGCACCGGCGGCGGCGGGCAAAAGTTCGACTGGGCCTTACGCGCCACCAGTGGCCAGATCCTCACCTACATGGGTCGGCCATTCCGCGCCCACTTCCACGCCGCCTCCGGTGGCCACACCGCCAACATCAATTCAATCGAGCCCGACGCCCACACCGTCGACGGCGGCCTGCCGCTGAGCTCGGTGATGCCAGCCCAGGAAGACCCCTGGTTCGAAGAAGGGCTCGCCGCCCTCGATCAGCAGGAGCGCTACGGCAAACGCACCGTCACCATCACCGCCGCCCACCTGCGCGCACGGCTTGAGCGAGCCGGCCACGAAGCCACCTGGGTCAACCGGATCAAGGCCGAGCGCGACGACGCCGAGCGCATCAGCGCCGTCACCCTCAAGATCATTCCCTCGCCCGACATCGTTCTCAGCGGCGAAGAGTTCCGCCACCTCGTTGGCGTCGACAAAGACGGCCGCTACATCGTGCGCTCCACCCTGTGGAGCCCCGAGAGCCCAGCCACCACCGAAGCCATCGGCACCTGGGCCATCACCACCAGCGGCTGGGGCCACGGCGTCGGCATGAGCCAGATCAGCGCCTACGCCATGGCCCGCAAAGGCTACGCGGCCCGCGACATCCTGCAGCAATTCTACATTGGTGCGGAGATCGAGAAAAAGTGGTGAGCATGAGGTCAGCGAGCTATGGGGCGCTGGTCCTGGGTCCTGGCACGCGCCTTGCGGCGCTTGGGTCGTAGGAACAGCCGTAGATTGCGCGCTTCGCATAATAGGCGGGGTACGGGGCAGCCAGCCCCGCGCCTAAGCCTGCTTGCAGGCGGTCAAGGACCTAGGAACTGAACTGGCTAGAGGTCCTGGGCCTGGTACGCGCCTTCCGGCGCTTGGGTCGTAGGAACAGCCGTCGGTTGCGCGCCGCGCGTAGTAGGCGGGCGGGGTACGGGGCAGCCAGCCCCGCGCCTAAGCCTGCTTGCAGGCGGTCCAGGACCTAGGACCGGTGCTCCCACAATGCGTAAAGCGACGGCGCACTTGCACCCGACCCAAGCGCGCCACGCTGCTCCCCCTGTGAGTACCCTGCCCCCTCCCGTGACCTGGCGCGAGCAAGCCCGTGATGGCTTGGCGCGTGCTGGTACCCTGAGCACCCCGCATGGCGAGGTGGCCACGCCCTGCTTCATGGCGGTGGGAACCCTGGGTGGGCTCAAGGGCGTTACGGTGGAGCAGGCCGAACGCCTGGGCCAAGGCGTGCTGCTGGCGAACACCTACCATCTGGCGCTGCGGCCCGGGGCCGAGCGCGTGCATGCCCTGGGCGGGCTGCACGCCTTCAGCGGCTGGCGCGGGCCGATGCTGACCGACTCGGGCGGCTACCAAGTGTTCAGCCTCGCCAACAATCGTAAGATCGATGAAGAGGGCGTGCACTTCCGCTCGCACATCGACGGCAGCCCGTTTTCGCTGACGCCTGAGTCGAGCA
>JAQIBG010000482.1 GCA_027859175.1 Planctomycetota bacterium
ACCAAGGCCTGCACCTGGCCGCGTGGATCGCTGGCCGGTCGGATCAATTCAACGGTGCCGATATTGATTCCAGCCAGTTTGACCGGCGAGCCCACATTCAGGCCGCCAGCATCCTGCAGATACACCGTCACCCGGTACGACGAGTCGAAGCTGACTCGGTCTGACACCAAAATCAGCACCACCAGGGCCGTGACGCCGGCGATCACCAGCAGACCAATGCGCATTTCCAAGCGTGCGGTGCTATCCATGGCTTCGCGCAGCCTATGCCCCTCCCCCACCCTCACAACGCCTGAGCTCTTGTCGCCCGGCGCCCAGCAACACAGTTCTGAGTATGCGTTGGACCGTGATTGGGCTGGGCGCCGTGGGTGGCCTGTATGGCAGCCGCCTGCACATGGCGGGCGAGCAGGTGCAGTATCTGGTGCGCGCGGATGCCGCACACATCCGCCAACATGGCCTCCACGTGGCCAGCCCCTTGGGCAATTTTACCGACCCCAACCCGCGCGTAGCTGAAGATCCCAGCGAGCTCGAGCCCTGCGATGCCGTGCTGGTGGCCCTCAAAACCACCGCCAACCCGATTCTCGACAAACTCCTGCCGCGTTTGGTCGCAGCCGACGGCCTGGTGCTGATGCTGCAGAATGGTCTCGACGTGGAACGCGATGCCGCCCGCAGCCGGCCTGAGGCCCGCATCCTCGGCGGGCTCTGCTTCGTATGCTCACACAAGCGTGGCCCTGGCCGCATCGAACACCTCGATTTTGGCCCGGTCACCCTCGGTGCCTGGCAGGCCAACGAGGCCGCCGCCGGCGCCACCGACGACTGCACCCGCATCGCCGCGCTGCTGAATAGCAGCTCGGTTGTCACCACCATTGCCGACGATCTGGTTGCCGCGCGTTGGGGCAAACTGTGCTGGAATATCCCCTATAATGGACTCAGCGTTCTCCACCAGGCCGACACCCGGGCGTTGATGGACACACCAGCATGGCGCCGAGAGGTAGAACAACTGATGGACGAAGTCAGCGCGGCCGCCGCGGCCTGTGGTAAGCCCCTGCCCGCAGGGCATCGCGACAAGATGCTCGCCAACACCGATCGCATGGTTCCCTATCTACCCAGCATGCGGCTCGACCACGACGCCGGCCGTCCGCTTGAGGTAGAAGCGATCTACGGCCGGGCAGTGCGTGCCGCCGAAGCCAAAGGCGTAGCGGTGCCGCTGATGCGCTCGGTGTACGAGCGCCTGGCGGCATTGTAGGACCGGCCTTAGCTGGCTTGTTCAACAGCCCGTTAGCGCCGACGCGCGCGCCGGCGACGACGCGCGCTGGAGCCGACCGAAGGCGATGAATCGCTGCGTGGCTCAGGCCCGTGCTCGATCAAGTGCATCGCCGCTGCGCCATGGCTCGGGCGCATCAAGGGGTCTTTCGCCGTGAGCTCCTCGACAATGTCCTGCCAGGATTCCGGTAGATCTTCGAGGCCAGCCACCGGCTCGGTAGCCACGCGCACCGCGAGATCGATCAGGGTCTCGCCCTCGAAGGGCTGCTTACCGGTGATCATAAACGCAATCACGCAACCAAGGGCGAAAATGTCGCTCTGGGCGCAGGTCCGCTCTGGATTGCGCATCTGCTCGGGCGCACTCCAGCCAGGCGTGCCCACCACGCTCAACACGCGATTACCCAACACCCGGCCGCGCCCACCCAGCTGATCGGCGGCCAAACCCAGGTCGGCCAGCTTGGCATTGCCGTGCTCGTCGATCATGATGTTTTCTGGCTTCACGTCGCGATGGATCAGGCCCTGGCGATGCGCGTGGGCCAAGGCCGAGGTCACCTGCAGGGCGTAGGTGCGGACCCGATCGGGCGGCAGCGAGCCTTCCTGCTGCACCACGGTGAACAGGGTACGACCGTGGATATATTCCATCGAGTAGTAGTAGAGCCCGAGATTGGCCTCGGCCCCCACCTCGTGCACGGCTACCAACGACGGATGCTGCAATTGGGCTGCGGTACGCGCCTCGCGTACGAAACTGTCGACCTTGCCACCGAGACGCTTCGCGCTCACCAGCTTGAGCGCCACCTTACGCCCGATCGACAGTTGCTCGGCCAGATACACCGCACCCATGCCGCCTTTACCTAACAAACCGGCCAAGCGATAACCGCCAATCACGGTCCCCGGTGGCAAATCGGCAATGCTGGTCGGCTGCGACATCGGCGCAATCTTGTGGCACTCGGCGGGCGGTTCCAGCCTTGTCCACGCGCGCTCGCGCGCGAGGCTGCCGCACCATGAACTACCTGCCCCTTCGTGATATCGCCAACGCCGCCGCTGCCCTTGGCGGCGAAGCCGCCCTGGCCTATTTCTGCCGCTCCGATCTCCAGGTGGAGCAGAAGAGCGACGACAGCCCGGTAACCGCCGCCGACCGCGCCGCCGAGGCCGCAATTAAGGCCCACATTGCTGCCGCCTGCCCCGAGGACGGCTGGCTCGGCGAGGAAACCGGTACTACCACCGGCACCAGCGGCCGGCGCTGGATTGTGGACCCCATCGACGGCACTCGCAATTTCGTGCGCGGCGTACCACTATGGGCCACCCTGGTAGCCTGCGAAGAAGGCGACCGCGTGGTCGCCGCCGCCGTTCACATCCCGGCCCTCGGCGAACGCTATTACGCCGGGGCCAATCTGTCCTATCAGTTCGATTTCGGCGCGTTGTCGCTGGGA
>JAQIBG010000038.1 GCA_027859175.1 Planctomycetota bacterium
GCGGATGACCCGCTGAATGCGCTGATGAACCTGGAGGTGGTCGCGCAGCATCCGGTGGTGGTGGAGCAACGGCGGCTGCTGTACGAGCAGGAAGACCGGCGCGTGCTGCTGTCGCAGAAGTACCTCGTTAAGCACCCGCGCATGGTGGAAATCGATGAACAGCTCAAGGCCAAGCGCCGCCATCTGGCCGAGGCCGTGGCAATGGCCACAGCCGGGATTGATGCGCGGGTGCAAGAGCTCGAGCTGCAACGGGCCGAACTGCAGAGCCAGATTGATACCGCCGAAGAAGCGCTGTCTGAGTACCGCACGCATTTGGTGGAACTCGGCTCGCTGCAAAAGGAGATCGCCACCACTGAGAAGATTCTCGACTCGCTGCGTGAGCACTTGGCCGAGCAACAGGTGCTGGCCTCACTGGAGGCCAACCAGGCCACCATTATTGACCCACCCACCGCCGGCACCGAACCAGTCAACATCAAGAAGTCGCTGTTCGCCATTGCCGCGCTGCTCTTGGGCAGTGTAGCGGCCGCCCTCACTGCGGTGGGCGCCGAACTCCTGAGCCGCAAGGTGCGCTCGCTCGACCGCGCTATCGAAGGCACCCGCATGGCGGTATTCGGACGCATGCCTGCGTCGGCCAAGCTGCTGCCTCTGGCGCAAGACCCTGAGCTTGAGAGCGCTGAGCGCATGGGCGAAGCGATCCGCGCGATTCGGGCACGCCTGCGCTTGGCGACCCGTGATCACGAAGGTGCGCGGCGTATTACCATCACCTCGTCATGCCCGGGTGATGGCAAGAGCACCGTGGCCGCGCAGCTGGCGATGAGCTTGGCGGCAGCTGGCGACCGCGTGCTGCTGATCGACGGTGACCTGCGTAAACCGCGCCTCGCTGACGAGCTGAACATGCCGAGCGACGAGGGCCTGAGCGCGGTATTGCGCGGCGCCTCGGTGACCCCAGAAGTGTTTGCCGCGCAAAAGAACCTGAGCTTTCTGGCCGCCGGGCCCTGCCCTGCCAACCCCTCAGAGCTGCTGCACGCGCCGCCGCTGCAACACCTGCTTGACGAGATCGCACCCCAGGTTGCCGACTGGGTCATCATCGACACGCCGCCTCTGGGCCGGGTATCGGATGCGCTGATCATTGGTGAACACTGCGACTACCTGCTGGTGGTGGTGCGCGAAGACCACACCCTGCGCGCCGACTTGCGCCGCTGCATCTCGCAGTTGGCGCCGCTTGAGGACAAGGTCCTCGGCATGATCTACAACGCGCAGAGCCGCCACTCTGATGCCGAGCTGTACGCTGGCTACGGGGCTGGCGGGTATGGCTCAGGCTTTGGATCCGGCGGGTTCTCCGGCACCCGCCGGATTCAAGCCAGCGGCATGCGCCGCAGCGGCTCAGGCCCCCACACCGGGGTGTGACCGTGGCGTGGGCTTTAGCCCGCGGTTTGCGTTGAACAGCTGGATGAGTTGGTGGTCAGAGGTCCAAGGTGCTGAGTGGAGCTATGCTGGGTGGCGGGGGCTATTCGCGGGCTGAAGCCCACGCCACGGGGGCTTAGCCCGCGGTTGGGCGCTCGTGGCTGAGATGAGTTGGTGGTCAGAGGTCCAGGTGCTGAGTGGAGCTATGCTGAGTGGCGTGGGCTTTAGCCCGCGGTTTGCGTTGAACATCCGGAAGAGTTGCTGGTCAGAGGGTTGGGTAGTGGGCCACAAGAAACGAGAACTTCATGAGGTGGATCTCAGATCCAAGCAACAAGGGTCAAACCTTGAGCCCGTGAACGACCTCTTCCCACGCGTAGGCGCAAGGCGAAGGCATCCATGTTCGTAACAGCTTTGGATCGTCGACTTCGGACAAGGCATCTGTGATGAGTTGGCGGGGCCAGCGAGCTAGACGCTCTGAGTTCTCGAAAAAACGCTGCATATTCCATGATCGGTGCTGAAGAATCGCGTAGATATCAATGTAGTCACGACGCTCACTCCGGGAGCACACGGCAACGGCTTTCATTGCGGCTATCTGCGCAATACTTGCGACCTTCACCGCTGCGCCATCAATGAACATGGTCATGACTTCGGCGTCAAACCGATTGAAGGCGATAAACGACGTTTCAAGACCGTCATAATAAAAGCGTAATGTTGATCCGCCCGGAACTACCAGACCTTGATCAGTGAATGCTGGCCTCGCTCGCTCCAGTGCGCCCTTCAAAACGGCATAGTCCGGCCGTTTAGGCGAGAACCAATCCAGGTCTCGACTGCTCCGATGGCCGAGATGAAGGCCGAGCGCCGTTCCACCAGCAAGATACCAGCCATCACCGATACATGCAGCCTGGGCCTTCAGCGTCCGCCGTTTTGCCGGATCAATTGCAATCTGCTTCATTCCACGCTTCATCAACATGCGGCCATGGGTCAGGCATAGCCGTTTCATCAATAGCAAAGAGCTGCCTCAGCCGAGGAAGCACCTCGGCTGACAAGCCGGCGCCGCCAGATGCGATGATCATCGCACGAATCTCATCGCGAGACAGACGGGCATCGAGCCAGCGGCGAGCCTGCGCATCGCCACGCAATAATACCTGTGCAACAACCGTCCACCGATGCGCCGGCTCATCCCAGCTCAACTCAGCAGGATCCCAACTCTTGAGAAGGCGACTGATATACAATGGCCAAGGACTGCTCACCCAACGAGCATAGTGGACAGCTGAGCGCCGCAAGCCAAAGCGGCATGCGCCGCAGCGGCTCAGCCCCGTGGCGTGGGCTTTAGCCCGCGGTTTGCGTTGAGCATCGGGAAGAGTTGGTGGTCAGAGATCCAGGTGCTGAGTGGAGCTGTGCTGGGTGGCGGGG
>JAQIBG010000095.1 GCA_027859175.1 Planctomycetota bacterium
GGCGAATTCATCATACGGAGCAAACATGACCGTGATGTCGGGATTGGCTGCCAGAACCGAACGCGCCTGGTTGGCCACCGCGTTGGCGATGGGGGTGGCGCAGCACGCTGAAGATAACCTTCTGGCGAACATCCTCCAGGCTCGTTTGAGTGGTCGTCTCGACGAGGCCATGTTTCAGACGGTTCCCGCCGACGCTGTGCCCGAGCCGATTGCGCGGGGCTTAGGGAGCGGCACTGGGCCAACGGAATTACATTTGGCCGATGGCGCGGAAGTCATGGCCTATCGACCACAAGCCAATGGCCCGGTGTTCTTGTTTGACGTCAACTCCATGGAAATGGAGGCGATGGCCTCGCTGGAATATGGTTTGGTGCCAGTGGTGTTGGTGTTCGTCGGCTTTGTGCTGATTCTCGGGCCGGCCTCACTGATCACCACTCGACTGCTGCGACCCCTGCGCCGCCTAGTGGCCACGATTGCCACGGCGCGCCCTGGTGAAAGCGTTGAGATTGCTGATGATTTGCGCAAGCGGCGCGATGAGGTCGGCCTGCTATCGGAAGCCCTGGTTGGGATGTGTGACCGAGTTGACGGTTTCGTTGAACGCGAGCGCCGCTTCAGTCGCGATGCCAGTCATGAGTTGCGCACACCGGTGACCGTGGCTAGCGGTGCGCTTGACCTTCTGCGGCGCAATCAATCCCTCGACCCGGCCGCGCGCCGTGCGGTTGATCGAATCGAGCGCGCCAATCGTGATATGGCCGATCTGATTGAGGCCTTTCTGCTGCTGGCGCGCGAGCGTGGGCTTGACGATCTCAATGAAGATTTGGCGATTGATGCCCTGCTTGATGACGCGATTGCCAATCATGCGCAGCAGATTGAGCGGCGTGGTTTGCAGTTTGAGCGCGTGGGGCCAGGTAGTTTGAGTGCTGCCGCCCCGGCCACCATTGCCCGGATCGTGTTTCGCAACCTGATCCGCAACGCGATTACCCATGCCAAGGGCACGGTGGTAACGATTACCACCGAGCACAGCCCGGTGCGGGTGACGATTGCCAACGAGGCCGACGCGCCAAGCGAGGGCCAGTCGGCACGTCGCGGTTTCGGCCTGACTATCGCCGCCGATTGTTGCCGTCGCCTTGGCTGGCAATTGGACCTCAATCGCAGTGTCGACCGCTTTGTGGTGACCATCACATTTTTGTGACAACTGAGCGACATGTTTGCCATCGGGCGCTTAGCGCGCCCTGCTAGTATGACGGCTAAGGAGCGCGAACATGCGGATACTGATCGCTATCATGCTGTCATTGGGCTGTGCCGCCGCCGTTGAGGTGGGTGACAATCTCAGTGAACTTGCGGTGCCGCTGCGCTCCGGCGCCAGCACCGTGAGCGCCTTTGCCGGCAAAGTGGTATACCTGGATGTTTGGGCCACCTGGTGTGTGCCCTGCCGTGAATCTTTGCCGTGGATGGATGGTCTCCAGGCGCGGCTTAAGGAGCGCGGCCTGGAAGTTATTGCGGTCAGTATCGATAAGGATGCGGCCAATCTTAACCGCTTCCTCAGCAAGCACCCGGTGTCGATCACGATTGGGCACGACGCCGAAGCCGCGATCGCCAAGCAGTTGGGTGTTACCACCATGCCAACCGCGGTGGTGATTGATCGAGCTGGTAAGGTTCATGCGGTGCATGCTGGTTTTGAGCGCGGCGGTGCCGATGCCGTTGAAGCCCAAATTATCGCCCTGTTGGAGACGCCCTGATGAAGCGAACGATGATCCTGATTGTGGTGGCCGCCCTCGGCGTGGCTGCATCAGGCTGCAACTTGACCCGGGTTCAGGCCTACGAGCGCGAAGATCTTTCGAAGCGTTCGATGCAGCTGCCGCCCAGCGCGCTCGATGCCCGGCTCGATGACCATACCTATTTTAGCAAAGAAGCCGCCCGCGGTGGCCGTGGCGGCGGTGGTGGAGGTTGCGGATGCAACTGAACGACACAGCCCAACTGCGGCGCTCACTCGCTGCCGCAACCGCCATGCTCTTGGGGGGCGGGCAAGCCGCGGCTCTTGAGAGTGCCGCCCCGTGGGATGCCGAAGCGCGGGTTCAGTATTACAGCGAAAAGGATCGCGTCCAAATCGTTGAAGGCGTGGTTGGCGTTACTCATCAGGCGGCCGGTGGCCAGAGCTATGGCGCCAGCGTGGTGCTCGATGCGATGACCGGATCGTCGCCGAATGGCGCGATTGCGACCGATAGCCCGCAGACCTTCACCCGGCCGTCGGGTAGCGGCAGCTACGAGACCGCGGCCGGCCAAACGCCGCTCGATGACACCTTCCACGATACCCGCGTTGGGCTCGACCTGAGTTACGGTCACGGAATTGGTGATAATCTGCATCTCAATTACGCGCTGCAGGGTTCGGTGGAATACGACTACCGGTCGTTTGGCGCCAGCGTTGGGGTTGACCGCGATTTCAATCAACGCAATACCACCCTGAGTTTCGGCCTCAGCCTGAACTTTGATACGTCCGAGCCGGTGGGTGGCATCCCTGATCCCTACGGTTTCATGCCGGCCTATCCGAATGAGAAAGACACCATTGGTGTCAGCGATACCAAGCTGGTGACGGATGTGCAGGTCGGGGTGACGCAACTGCTGTCGCCGCGTAGCCTGATCCGCAGCAATTTCGTGTTCGGCCTCGATGACGGTTACATCAATGATCCCTACAAGATCGTGAGCGTGGTCGACCCGGTGACCGGTGAGTTGGTGTCAGACGCAGACCGTCGCTATCGCTATGAGAACCGGCCCGACTCGAAGGCGCGTTTTGCGTGGTACAATGCGTGGCAACAGATGCTGCGTGACAACGATGTGCTGCGCGTGTCGTACCGCTTGTATGGCGACGACTGGGGCACGATCAGCAATACCATCGACGGCTTCTATCGCTGGCAGATGACCGATACCGTGTTCTTCGAACCGCATCTGCGCTGGTATCAGCAAACCGCGGCCGATTTCTACCGCACCAGCTTGGTGGCCACCGATAATCCCGAGCACGTCAGCGCTGATTATCGTTTGGCCGATATGATGACCTATACCGTGGGGCTCACCGCGGGCTGGGATCTCAATCCCACCAGCGAACTGCGCCTGGGTCTGGAATATTATCTGCAGCAGGCTGATCCGTCTGATGTGATTGGTGTTCAGGCGCAACAAACCTTGATCGAGGACACCGAAGCGATCATGGTGCGTCTCGGTTATGGCCTCCAGTGGTGACGTACGGTGGATCGAGGGTGATTGCCTCGCCTTGCATTTCGAGGCGATGGCAAGCCCGTGTCAGGTTCTGTTTGACGGCGTAGAGGAAAGCCGCGCCCGCGAATGTGGCGCGGCGATTCAGGCCGAGGCGGCCGGTATCGAAGCGACCTGGAGTCGTTATCGCAGTGAGTCGATCATCGGCCGGATCAATGCCAGCGCCGGTGAGCCGATCAGCCTTGATCCCGAGACGGCCGATCTGATTGATTACGCCCACAACTGCTTTGCCCTGAGCGATGGGCGTTTTGATATCAGCTGTGGTGTGTTGCGGCAGGCTTGGCGTTTCACCGGCGGTCAAACCGAGCCGCCTGATCCTACGGCGCTGGCGCAGATCCTGGCTCGTGTTGGCTGGCAGCGTGTGCGCTGGAACAAGCCGGTGTTGCAACTGGCGCCCGGCATGGAGATCGATCTCGGCGGAATCGGCAAAGAGTACGCCGTTGATCGTGCCTTGGCCTTGGCGCGCGGGCTTGGTGCGGTGTTGGTGAATTTCGGTGGCGATCTCGCGGTCACTGGGCCGCGAGCCAACGGCGCTGCGTGGAATGTGGGCTCGTGGGATGATCGCATCGCCGCCAGTGACGGTGGCAGTTGGCAGTTGCAGCAGGGCGCCCTGGCCACCAGTGGCAGCACCCAGCGCTTCTTCCTGCATCAGGGGCGTCGCTACGGCCACATTCTCGACCCGCGCACCGGCTACCCGGTGGTGGATGCGCCTTTGAGCGTGACGGTGGCGGCTGGCACCTGCACCGAGGCCGGCATGTTGGCCACCTTTGCCATGCTGCACGGCGCCGAAGCCGAGGCCTTTCTCGACCAACAGGGCGTGATCTACCGCTGCCTGCGTGACTGCAACTGAAGCGGCGTGTCGCTTGCTCGTCCTGGGCTTGGCGCATCCTGCACCACCATGGATCTCGACACTAACGCCGCCGTCGTCGTTCTGTCTGGCGGGCAGGACTCCACCATCTGCTTGGCTTGGGCCCAGCGTCGCTTTGCGCGGGTTGCCGCGATCACTTTTGATTACGGGCAACGCCATCGCGTTGAGTTGGGCGCGGCGCATGCCGTGGCTGCGGCGGCACAGGTGATGGAGCACAAGGTGCTCCGGGTGTCCTCGCTGGCCGAGCTCGGTGGCAATGCGCTGACGAGCGACGAAGCCGTCACCAATGAATTGCGCGAAAAGGATGGCCTGCCCAATACCTTCGTGCCGGGGCGCAATCTCGTGTTCATGACCTTGGCGGCGGCCTGGGCCTACCAGATCGGCGCGGCGGAGCTGGTGACCGGCGTGTGCCAGACCGACTTCTCGGGCTACCCCGACTGCCGGGCCGCCACTATGGCCGCCCTGCAAACCGCGCTGCGCGAGGGCATGGCGGCGCCCTTCACCATCCACACCCCCTTGATGGACCTGAGCAAGGCCGAGTCGGTGCACCTGGCCCAGGAGGTGGATGCAATGGAGCTGCTGGCGTACAGCCATACCTGCTACAATGGTGCAATTCCGCCGTGCGGCACCTGCCCGGCGTGCGAGCTGCGCGCCAAGGGCTTCGCCGAAGCAGGCGTGGCAGATCCGCTGCTGGAACGCTTGGGGCAGGACTGATGCGCGCGGTTATTCAACGCGTCAGCTCGGCCAGCGTCACGGTTGAGGGTGCGGTGACCGGTGCCATCGAGCAGGGCTTACTGATCTTGCTCGGGGTTGGACGCGGCGATGACGAGGACGACCTGGTGTGGCTGAGCGAGAAAATCGCTGATCTGCGCATCTTTGCCGATGATGATGGTCGTTTTGCTCGCAGCGTGATCGACGTAAACGGCGGCTGCTTGGTGGTCAGCCAGTTCACCTTGTTTGCCTCGACCCGCAAAGGGACCCGCCCCGGCTTCTCGCATGCCGCCGAGCCAGAGCGGGCTGAAGCCCTCTACAAAGCTTTCTGCGCGCACCTGACCCATGCCACCGGCCGCGCCGTGGCCACCGGCCTGTTTGGCGCCCACATGGCTGTGGCCCTGGTCAATGACGGGCCGGTTACCATCAGCATCGACACCCGTAATCGGGAGTAGTGCATTTCTTTCAGGCGATGATCTGACAGGCACTTAGGTAACTTGGTGGGTCACGGCATCTTTGGCACGGCCGGTGCGTAATAGTCCATCGGAGATTTCCCCATGGATATCAGCACGCTTACCGGTTCTGCCCCCGCAACTCAGGTTGGTGACACCGGCGGCGCCTTTCGGAAGGCCGACTTTCTGGCGATCATGTTGGCCGAACTGGCCAATCAGGACCCCTTTGAGCCGCAAGAGACCAGCAAGCTGGTTGAGAACATGCAAAAGCTCCAGGAGCTGGCGAATACCGAGTTTGAGCGCTTCCGCGAAGACATGCGCTTTGCGCAGGAGCTCGTGGGCCAAGGCGTGGCGGTGGGGCAGAGTGATTTGACCGAGGTCGAGGCGCAGTTGCTGCGCGATCGCGGTTTGAACCCGAATGTCGGCATTGGCGTGGTTGAGGGTCAGGTTGAGACCTACAAGGTCATCAACGAACAGGTTTGGGTCACCATCGACGGCCAGGATTACGAAGTCGACAACATCCAGAAGATGCTGCCGCCCGAGGCCGATTCGGAGCGCATGGTTGGGCTCGCTGACGGCCTGATTGGCCGTTACGTGGAATGGCTGCGCCCCGAGGGGGGCCTCGGTGGTGGTGTTGCGAGCGACGTGCGGTGGACCCAAGACGGCAAGGAAGTCACCGTCACGGTCGATGGCGAGAATATCGAATTTGGCCAAATCCGGCGCATCGGTCAGGCTGCAAGCGGCCTTTAGACCCTTTTCGCTGCCACCTAGTTGGCTGGTATGCGCCCAGCGAATGGGCCAAAGCTTTGCCCCGTATGGCTTTAGGAGCTATACGGGGTATTTACGATGGGCCCTTGACGAGACGCCCGGGTGCCGAACGCTCTTCGCGCTGCCACCGAAGGTCACTGCGTAGCATTTGGAGTTTGAGGAATCATGGCGAAAGACAAAGCCAGTCAGGAAGAGATCTACCGCCAGATGCGGCAGGACATCGAGAACGGCAAGTATCCGTCCTCGACCCGCCTGCCCTCGGTGCGCACCCTCGCCAAGCGCTTCAATGCCAGCCCCAACACCATCTCCAAGGTGGTCAGCCGCCTGATGGAGTCGGGACTGTGCACTGCCCGTCGCGGTGTCGGTCTGTTCGTGCGCAGTCTGCCGACCCGCAAGCTGACCCTGCTGGTCGGTTCGAGCG
>JAQIBG010000243.1 GCA_027859175.1 Planctomycetota bacterium
CTGCAGCACCGATCGTGGCGGCGACCGCGGCGCCGACGATCCAGGCCGACGCGCCCGCAGCGCCAAGCGCCCCAGACGCCACACCTGCAGCGGCCCCGCCAAGCACGCCCGCGCCCACCAATCAGCCCCTTGTGGCAGACCCTGGCACCAATCCCAACCCAACACCAGCCGCCGCCGCCAGCGACGGACAATTACAACCCGCCGAAGATCCAAGCCTGCTGGTCATGGCCGAGATCCAGCGTGCCCTGAGCGATAACGACGACGCCTTGGTCCGCCGCTGGCTTCATGAGTTACCTGCCGACCATCCAGAGCGGCAACGGGTCGAAAGCGCGCTCAGCGACCTCGACCTACGCGGCGACGCCCTCGCCAACGCCCTCGAGCAAGCAATTGCCGACGGCTCATGGGGGCGTGCCGAGCGTCTCCTCATGCAGGTCCGCAAGCACGAACCGCGGCTCCTAATGGATCGCCTGCGAATGACCAAGATTGATATCCACAAGGGCCAGGCCCGCATGCTGCGGCAGATCACAGACGCCACCACGGCGCTCAAGGAACAACGCTGGCGCGATGTGGTCCGCAACCTGGAACAAGTGCCCACCGCCTATGACATCGCCACCATAGCCGTGCGTGAGCAACGCGCTGCCCTCCAGCGCACCTTGTTCACCACCGTGGACCCACTGCTTGATCAGCAGTTCGAACTCGCCCGGCAAGCGATTGCCGCCAACAAACCGCGCAGCGCCCGCGACGCACTCGATGCGGCCACCGACCTCGCCCTCGCGGCCGACCGACTCGACGAGCTCGCCGCCCTGCGGCTCCAGCTCCCTTAGCTGCAGCGAAGCTCCTGCGGCTCATGAGGCGGCACTTCCCGCGACTGAAGTAGCCCACCCGTGCAGCGAGGGTCCACTTGCCGCTCGCCAGCGGGCTCGCGACACTGCCCACCATGGGACACTTCGCCACGCCAGACAATTACGCCGGTGCACAGGGCAACGGCTACCAAATGACCGACAAGCCGAACATCATTTGGCTAATGGGCGATCAACACCGCCATCATGCCACGGGCTATGCCGGTGACCCCAATCTGCACACGCCCAACCTCGACCACCTCGCCCACACCGGCGTGTATTGCCGCAACGGCGGCGTGTCGGGTAATGCCCTGTGCTGCCCCTTCCGCGGCTCACTGCTAACCGGCATCTATCCCCAGCGTTGCATTCCCGTCCACGAAGCGCCGCTGCCCGATCCGAGTAAAACCGTGGCCGTGCCCTTCAACGAAGCTGGCTACCATACCGCCTGGTTCGGCAAATGGCACGTCGACGGCTGCCTTGAGCGCGACGGCCGCGCCGCATTTTGGATTGTGCCGCCCGAACGGCGCGGCGGCTTTCAAGAATGGGTTGGCTATGAAAACAATAACTCGCAGTGGGACAGCTGGGTCCACGGCGGCGTGGGCGACGAAGAAAACCTCCGTCAACTCGACGGCTTTGAAACCGACGCGCTAACAGACCTGCTGATCGATTACCTCGAACGGCAAACCAGCAGCAATCCCGAACAGCCCTTCTTTGCCACGCTCTCGGTGCAACCGCCACATTGGCCAACGCAGTGCCCAGAAGAATTCCGCAAGCTCAGGCCCGATGAAATCAAGCTGCGTCCCAACGTGTCACGCGGCGAGGGCGAACGACAAGCGCGCGAATGGGGCCCCGGCTACGCCGGCCTGATCGAAAACTGGGACTGGAATATCGGCCGCGTGCTCGCTGCGCTGCGTAAACTTGGCATTGCCCACAATACCCACCTGATGTTCTTCGCTGATCACGGTGAGATGCTCGGCAGCCACGGACGCAGCGGCAAGGTCACGCCTTATGAAGAATCAGTGCGGACTCCGTTCATCTTTGGCGGCGAGAGCTTCTTCTACAATCGCATGCACCGCGGTGCCACTGATGCCCTGATCAATCATGTCGACATCGCCCCCACCACCCTCGGCCTGTGCGGCATCGAGACCCCGGCTTGGATGGAAGGCACCGACTACAGCTTCGTTCGCGACCCACGCCGCCCGAAGCCTGAGGTAGTGCCGGACAGCGCCTACCTGCAAGCCATTGTCCACCGCGAGCAGAGCCCAGCCTACCGCGCCATCATCACCACCGATGGTTGGAAGTATGCCTGCACCGCCGAAGGCCCGTGGCTGATGTTCAATCTCAACGACGACCCATATGAAATGAACAACATGGCCCTGGTGCCTGGCTGTCGCCATCAGCGTGAGATCTTGCACGAGCGCCTGCGCGCCAAGATCGCTGAAGTGGATGACGAGTTTGAATTGCCAGCGCTGCCGGTTTATAGCTGAAAACTAGGGGTCCTGGGTCCTGGAACGCCTGCAAGCAGGCTTAGACGCGGGGCTTCCGCCCCGATACCCCGCGCAAGCATGGACGGAGACAAGAGCGGCTGTCCCCATGATCCAAGCGCCCCCGGCGCGTACCAGGATCCAGGAACCTTCCCCCTACTCCCCAGTTCCGATAGCAATCCAGTCGATCGCCCAGTCGCCCCAGTTGACGGTCTCGCCATTCTGTGTGGCCTTCAGGAACGGCTTCCAGGTACCCTTATTGAAGCTGTGCATGCGATGCACCGCGAATACTGCCGTTGAGTCGATCACTTCGGCACCGGGTCCGGTATTATTGCCGAAGCTGGCATACCAGAAGCTCCCGAAGAACTCGGTGCGGCTGCCATTGATCAGCTGGATCTTGGCCCCGCTGTGCTCGGTTTTGCCACCATGGATCCACAGATCGCCACCATCGTTGATGATCGCCATCTCTTCGTTGGGTTCGTAGTTGAGATAGCGACACCAAGCCTTGGTGCCCTTGCCGTGCAAGAACAACAGGCCCACCACATCTTCCACGAACAGGTCACCAGTACTGTACTGATGGATCTTCAGACCAGTCACATCGCGTAGCACAACGGTGCGCGGTCCTTTGATGTCCACAGTAATATTCCGACCCTTGTTCCACCACGGATGCCAGCGCTCGAGGATGACCGGCCTTTTGCCTTGTTCGATGGTCCAGGTGTCGCCATTGAGATAAGCTTCGCAGCCGATGATGCGTTCCACGCTCGCGGGAATGGTCAGATCCTTCACGTTCCACATCCGTCCAGCCGGAATGTAGATCGTGCTGGCTCCCGAATCGAGTGCGGCCTGGAACCCAGCCGTATCATCAAAGCGCTGATCGCCCTTGGCATTGAAGTCTGAGCCCTTGGCACCGAACGTTGTGACATTGGCCCAGTCCTTACCGGGCTTGGGCATGAACATGTCTGGCGACTTCTTGACCGGAAGACGCAACGTGCGCAGCGAATCACCGGCAAACAGCGCCTTGCCACCACGCAGCGACCACTCATCGATATTGCCGGTCACGTCTTTCTTACTGTCTTTCACCACCGCCACGGTCTTGCCGTAACCAGCCACTTCGAGATCACGCACAAAGAGATGACGATCCTTGACGTTGCCAAGAATCTTGATCGCCGGGTTGGCGGGATCGCCACCGGTGAATTTGCCGCCGATGATGGTTCCCCAACTGCCCCAGCGAGTGCCCATCTCCAGCACCGGTACGCTGTTTTCACTGACAACGTCCGACAACCACAGCTCTTCTGACAGAATTCGAATACCGGCCTTGTTCTGGTTCTTGAGATGCAGGTCCCACAGGGTCATCGAGTTCATTGAGGCCGACCACACACCGTGATCGAAACCCTCAACCGTCAGATGACGACCAGCGCCCGGGCCGTGATCGCCGCAGTGACCGAGGTCGATGCCTATCACGCCCTGACCATCGCCACTGCGCACGGTGACCCGATGCATCGTGCCCTGGTTGGAGGCATTGAATTGAATACCAATCGCGCCGGGGTTTCCCGTACCGGTATCGATGGTCACATTGCGCACCGCATTGCGGAAACGCTGGGCCGGGTAGCCGCCGGTCCACACCACCGCCTTGCCCATGGGGCGCTCATTCTTCTTGTCCCAACCGGTGGTTTGAAATTTGGGCGCATTATCCATCAGCTTGATAATGGTCTTCGATTCGGTCTCACCCTGCAGAATCGTCATCCGATGCCGGTTGTATGCGGCCCACTTGGTATCGAGATCCGGGTTGGTGCGCTTGCTCGGCCCCCACTCCAGGGTCTCGCTCACGAGATAGGTACCCGCCGGGAGATACAGGATGCGATTCTTTGCCGCATAATCATCGAGTGCCTTTTGAATCACATCCGAGCAGTCGGTTTTCCCGTCGCCAGTCAGGTTGTAGGGGTCCTTACTCAGGTCGATAACGCCCGCGTCATCAGGGAAGCGAACCACCTCTTCGGCGGACAATCCACATGCCAGCACAAGAAGGCCGAGGATGAGACTACGAGTCATAATGTTTCTCCTGAAAGCGAAACGATGGCGATGACCACCAATATAACTGCCGTAACGGCATTTGTGACAGGCAATCGCGACAAAGCGAAGCACCGCGAGGCATACCACTAGGTACTAATGAGACTTAAAAGCGTTGTTATGTGACTTACAGTCACATCGGTTACCCGGCACAACAAGCACAAAGAGCAAAGGTGCACTACAGCAGAGCACATCCAGCCTACCAAGCCCACGCACGCGCATCTATGGTCAACAGCAGTGCGTTAGCATCAGCCACTCACAGGCTCATCGACGCCCCACGACGGAGAGACCCTATGCGCACACGTGGCCTTACCCAGATCGAGCTCATGGTGGTTATTTCCATCATCGCGATTCTCGCGGCCCTGCTGCTGCCAGTGATCAACGTGGCACGATCTGCGGCCACGCGCGCCAACTGTATGAGCAATCTGCGCCAGATCGGGCTCGGCATTGCCGGCTATGCCGACGACCAACACGGTTACCTCGTCTCACAAAAACTAATCAACGGCACCCTGTGGCGCCAACAACTAATCCCGTACATGGAGGCCCATTCCAACAACCACGTTCACATGGAATGTCCTGGCCTCAGCAATGCCAATCGCGCCATGAAGGGCTACGCCTTCAATGCCTTTTACGACGCGCCCGACTGGGGTCACAACACCTCTACTTCGCCGGC
>JAQIBG010000150.1 GCA_027859175.1 Planctomycetota bacterium
CGCCGCTGTCTTTGAGCGGGGCGCGATCCATTGCGATGGTCGTCAAGCTGCCATCGGCGTGGCGAACCTGCATGCTGATGGTGTCGCCAGCAGACAGCATGCGCTCGCGGATTTTATTGAGCGAGTCATCTTTCAACTGGGCGCCGTCGACGCTGAGAATGGCATCAGCCCGCACCAAACCGGCGAGATCGGCTGGGCTGCCTTCAATCACCCGGGAAACCGTCACGGTTTCGCGTTCATGCTGGTAACCCCAGTCGAAACCGAAGCCCACGTGTTTGCCCTTGGCCTGGGTGCGCAGCAAGAGCTCGCGCTTGGGCAAGTAGCGGCTGTTGGCATCGAGCTCATTGAGCATGCCCCGATAGGCGCCGGCCCAGAGTTGATCACGCGTGATAGGCGTGACGTATTCTCTTTGAACCAAACGAGTTAACTCCTCGAGCCGTCGATACTGCTCGAGTGTTTCTTTCATCTCGGGGGTGGGATCCACCGCCATGAGGGATGTGGCACCCAGCAAGGTGCACAGAAGGAGGGCAAGACGCGTGCGCATGGGCTCATACTACGCGCATACCGTGCCTACCGTCAAGGTGCGCGATGGCGGGCGTGCGCTTGGGGGTTGAGGCGCTTGACCTCGGCGCGCAAGGCCGCGGCCTCACCTGTGAGGGGCTCTGGCTCGCTAGACGCGCGGGCCTGGGCCTCCAGCGCGTCGGCCAGCAACAGCTGATAACCAAGCTTGGCCGGATAGATGCGGACGGCTTCGCGGGCTGCCGTGACAGCATCAGCAAAGCGACGCTGCATCAGCATCAGCTGCGCCAGGGTGGCCCAGCTGTCGGGACGTTCGGGCATGGCGTCTAACGCGGCACGCACGGCGCCGAGGCGCGCTGACGGATCAGGATGACGTGGGGCCAGTTGGTGACGCCGAATCGGGCTTGGTGGCCACGCAACGCAGGCCGCATCAGCTTTGGCCCAGGCTTGCAGGAGCACAGCCTGCACCACGGCTTGGGTGAGCTGGTCTTGCGTGGGTGCCTCGCGGCCACTCTCCAGGGCCAGATCGTGGACATAGCCCCACACGCCCTCGGCGTCGCCCTTGGCGGCGGCTTGGCCGAAGCCGTCGAGCAAGCTCACGCTGCGGTCAATGCTGCGCAGCTGACTGCCACGCCCAAGCGCGAGCACCAACACCACACCAGCCGCAACGGGGAGCGCCGCTGCCAGCAGGTCTGCGAAACGCGCCTGGCAGCAACGCGGCTGACGCGCTCCTGCCAAACAGACAACCAGGACGGCGGTGCCGGCAAAGCCGAGGTCTTGGGCGCTGAAATCTAGCGCACAGGCCAACACCGCGGTACCCACAGCAAGCTGCCAAGCAGGCGCCGGGGCTAAGGGCAATGCACGTGCGGCCTGAGCAATCCACCCAAACATCACGCCCAACAGCAAGGCCCATAAGGGCGGCATAGTGGGCGCGCCAGGCCACCATGCCAGGTTGTCGGACGCGAGGGTGCCAAACATCAACATGTACGGAAAAGCCAGGGCAGGGATAAACACCAGCCACTGATCAAGCGCTGTGCTGAGCTCAGGCTCAGCGCGGATCTGGGCCGGCCGCCGGAGCGCCAACCAGCCGCCCATGGCCAGCACCGCGGCGCCAGCAAACACGCCACCGGCAACAGCCGTCTCCAGGTATAAATTGTGCGCAAAGCGACTGAACTCGTCGCCCACGCGTAGCAACGCCGGCGCAGCGTGTTCAAAGCCAGCGATGCCATGGCCAGCGAGGGGAGCTTCGCCAATCAGGGTTACGGCCGCGCGCCAATACCCAAGCCGAACGCTGATATTGTCGGCCAGTTGTGGCAGCTGAGCGGCAACCCCAGCCAAGATGGCCACGGCCACCAGAGGCAGCACGCGATACCAAGATTGCAGCCATGTGGTGGCCACCAGTGCGCTGGCCACCACCAAGGCGGCAGCCGGGCCACGGGCACCGCTAGCCACCATGGCCGCTGCGCACGCAGCCAGCAATACGCACAGCAGCGCGAGCTTGCTGACCGGCGGCTTGGTATCTGCCTCGGCGCGCCACGCGCGCACTCCCAGCATCGCGCTGCCGGCAAGCGGCGCAGCCACCACGAGCAGCCAGGCCGCTACGGTGTTGGCCAAGGTCAGAGT
>JAQIBG010000223.1 GCA_027859175.1 Planctomycetota bacterium
GTTGACTTCGGTGAGCCACAGCGCCGGGTCGTGGCAATGCGGGCTGATTGCGGCCAGGGCGCTGAGGGCGGCGATCTTGCGTCGCAGGTTGAAGATGCCGTACTGGGTATTGCTGGGGCCGCCGCGCCGGTCGACGTAGAGCAGGGCGGCGGCGGCGGCGAAGCGCACCGCGCCTGGGTTGCCGATCAGGCTACGCAGGGTGGCGAGCGGTTCGAAGTCGATCACGCCGGAGCCGAGTAGGGGGATGTTGGGCGCGTAGTGGGCCTGGGCCGCTGCGGCCAAGCGTTGCAGCGGCCAGGCCTCGCCGGGCGTTGCGCAGCCCCACTTGAGGCGGTTGATGGCCTGCACCGCCTGTACGGCTTCTACTTGTGGCGGGCGCAACTGATGGAAGCGTTGCAGGCCGGCGCGCCAGCGACGCTGGTTAACCACCGCCGGGCGGTCTTGCACCAGCACCGCTAGGCAGGGCCGATTGAGATGTTGGATGGCCGCGCAGAGTTCCGGCCAGCGATGCATGCGGCGCCATTCAAAACGCACCAGCACGCGTTGGCAGCCGATCTCGTCGAGCAGGTTTGCGATGTCATTGAGTGGGTGGTCGAGCGGCGAGATGCCGAGGCCAATGGCCTCGCGTGGTGCCGGTGGCGCGATGCGTGGAGGTGCCAGTGCCTGCAGGGCGGCGAGCGGTGCTGCTACCAGGCTCCAGCCGAGCGTGCCGAGGTATTCGCTGGCGGCGCGCCCGCGCCAGCGGCGACGGAGCGCGCGGCGGGTAATCACGTGTGGTTGGTCACTGCGGTGATCCCAACGCAGCGCGGTGGCCTCGGCGCGTACTGGGCGTGTCACGCCAGCTGTTCCAGCACCGCGGCGCTGACCTGTTCGGGCGTGATGGCGTCTATCGTGTGGTGGCGGGCCCAGCCGTCTTCGCCCGGCTCTTCGGGTGCATCGGCCGGGCTGGTGAGCACGCGCACCGGAGCGTGGCCGCCCCAGGGGCGGTTGACGCGCGGATCGGTGGCGCCGAATAATACAACCACGGGGGTGCCGAGCGCGGCGGCCACATGGGCCGGGCCGGTATCCACCGAGAGCATGCAGGTGCTGCAGCGCAGTTGCGCGAATAGCTCAGGCAAGTTGGCGCCGGCGAGGTTGGCCATCGGTAGATCGGGCGCTTGGCGCATCAGTTCCACAACCAGCGGCGCTTCGGCTGGGGCGCCGAGGCCAAGGATGCGCAGCGTGGGTATCGCGCTGGTGATCTGGCGCAGTGCGCTGATCCAGCGTTCGAGCGGCCACCATTTAATATTACTGGCGCGATCGGCTTTGCGGCCACGCAGGGTAAAGTTCGAGCCGAGTTGGATGCATAGCAGGGGGCCATCGCCTGGGATCTGGGTAGCGATCTGTTTGGCCATCGCGGCCTGTTCGCCTGCGGGTATCGTGAGGCGTGGCGCCGGCTCGAACGCAGCGAAGCCAGCCGCGTCGCCGAGCACCTGCATTTGTTCAACTTGGTGTAGGCCGCGCAGTTGCTCGTCGCGCCCGCGCATCGTGATCACCTCGCCGAGCCCAGCACACAGCCGATGGCTGAGTTCGCGATGCTCGGCAATGATGATTGGGGCGGCCGGGCGCTGCTTGAGCCAGGCCCGTAAGCGACGCAGGCCGGGGTGCAGCCAGGCCGGCACCTTGGTCGAGCCCAAAGCGTGGACTTCGCCGATCCAATCGCTGCCGCGGGTTAATTCACGTACCCACAGTGGATGCCCGATCACATCGCACGGCGCGCCGCAATGGGCGGCGGCGCGTTCGAGCAGGGGCAGGGTCATCACGGTGTCGCCGAGGGCGCCAACGCGAATCACCAGGGCGCGGGCGGCGCTAGACATCGGGCAGGTCCGATTCTTGGCGCGCCACCGCGCTGGCTAAGGCCAGGCCGAGGCTGGCATTGAGCGCATGCGATACCGCCACAATGAAACCGGCGCCGCCATCCAGAAATCCGCGTTTGAGAACGAAGCCTTGAAACAAGGCCCAGTTGAAGCGCAAGGCCAAGGTTAGGGTGCCGGCGCGGCGCCCAGCGGCAACATACTTGGCGGCTTTGCTGCGTGCGTAGTGCGGCTTGAACACATCGACTAAATCGGTGAAAGAATAATGCAGCATGGTGCCAGCAAGGCGCTGCGGAGTGCTGGCTGCAACCACCACTTCGTGGACTGGGGCTTCATCGAAATCGCTGCGTGTGCGGTTGTAGAGGCGCAGGCACCAATCGGGGTTCCAGGGCCCGTGGCGGATTTCACGACGACCGATAAAGGTGCGGCGGCGTAGTGCAAAGCAGGCGCTGGCGTCGAGCGTGGTCAGCGGCAGCGCTTGGATTGCGGCCTGCGCTGCCTCATCGAGGACTTCGTCGGCGTCGAGGTTGAGGACCCAGTTGTGTTTGGCCTGGGTGGTGGCGAAGCGCTTTTGCGGGCCGAAGCCGAGCCAGTCGTGATGGATCAGGCGCGCGCCGTGGCGCTCGACGATGGCGCAGGTGGCATCGCTGGAGCCCGAGTCGACCACCACGATGTCGTCACACCAGGCCACCGCAGCCAGCACTGCGTCGAGATGCGCGGCGGCATTCTTGGTGATCATGATGATGGAGAGCGGCAGGCTCATGAGGCGATTCCGGTGATCAGGCTGGTGACGGCATGGTGGACTTCGGCTACGGTGATGCGGTCCATCAGGTCAGGCGGCGCCGACTCGGGATCGGGCAGGGGGTTGGATTCGCCCTCGCGGAGTGGCGCGGTGATAATTATTTGTTTGGTGCCGATCGGGCCCCAGCGATCAGGGGTGCAGGCCTGCACCGGCGGGTACAGCCCCACCACCGGCGTGCCCACGGCCGCGGCTACATGCAGTGGCCCGGTGGAGTTGGCCACTAGGCAGGCTGCTCGGGCACACACCGCGCACAGTTCGTCGAGACTGCAGCCGCTAATGAAACGCGCTTCGTCACCAAGGGCCAGTTCAACGTCAGCGCGAATCGCCTCGTCAACCGGGCCAACGGTCCAGGCGACCTGGTAGCCCTCGTCGAGTAAGATTTGGGCCAGGCCGAGCATGCGCGGCATCGACCAGTCGCGCGCCGAACCGCGTGAGCCGCCGTGCAAAATCACGGTGGGCGCATCGTGTAGGCCGGATTCGGCGTAAATGGCGGCGGCGCGCTGGGCGAGCGTGTCGGGAATGGTGATGCCGGTGGGCGCAGGCAGGGTATCGACTGGGCTGCCCTTGAACGCGCGGATTAGCTCGTGCGCCAGCAAGCGGTTGTGCTCGCTCTCGTGGGCTTGGCCGCTGCGCCGACTGCCACCAACGCGGTGGGTGTACAACAGGGCCCACCAGCGCCGCGCCGTGCCGACGCGAATCGGGATGCCTTCGAGCATCAGGGCCCAGGCTACCGAGGGCGGCTTGGGCAACAGCATGGCGCAGCCGTCCCAGCTGCCGATGCGTTCGCGCAGCGCCGCTGCGCCCTGTTCGGGTGCCCAGGCAATGACTTCGTTGATGTTGCGGTCGAGTGCGACCAGGGGCTCGTTCTCGGGCCGACACACGAAGCCGATGTGCGCGTTGGGGAAGGCAGCGCGCAGTTCGGCCGCCGCTGGCAGAGCCAGGACGGTGTCACCGAGGCGGTCGGTACGCAACAACAGCAGGCGCGGCGCGTTCATTGAAATGGACCGTCTTTGCCGCGCGCGCGACACAAGCGGAGATACCAGCCGGAGGCCTTCTTGGCGAACGACGTGCCGTGATCACGCGGGAACATGGTGATGCGTCGAATCCGGTACGGATCATCGGCCGGATGCAGTGGGCCGTTGACGGTGCCGATGCCGAGGGCGTAGCCGGCGGCCTGAACTGCGTCGCGTTCGCGCTGCTGGTATTCGCCCCAGGGGTAGGCGAAGGCGGGCACCGCCGCGCCGATTAGGTTTTCCAGGCTGGCCTTGCTGGCTGCCAGTTCGTGTTCGAGGGCCTGGTCATCGAGCTGGCACAGCTTGCGGTGGCCCATGCCGTGGCTGGCAATCTCTATGTGGCCCGAATCGTGGCAGGCGCGCAACTGTTCGCCGCTCATCAAGGGCGCTGCGGGTTCGCCGTTAGCGGCGTCCCAGGCGTTGTGATCGATGCTGCGGTCACCGAGCGCGAACACCGTTGCCTTGGCGTTGAACTCCTGCAGCAGCGGCAGGAGGTGCTCATAATTATCACGATAGCCGTCGTCGAAGGTCAGCCACACCGGGCGCCGGAGTGGTGTGCCGCGCAGTAAGTCGGCTGCGGTCACGAAGGTGCAACCGCGCGCGCGCAGAAGGCTGAGGTGCGCGCGCATCTGCTCGCTGGTCACGTAGACGTTGAAGCGGCTATCGCTGGGCGCAGTGGGGAGCACCCTGTGGTACAGCAGGGCTGGAATCTCGCGTAGGCCAGCGGTGGCGGCGGCAATGCGGGCGTGGTCGTAGCCGCGCTCGGTGGCTGCGGCCACTGCCGCGGGCGCAAAGGCGCTGAGTTGCGAGCCGGTGAAAGCCGCGGGTGCGGTGACGGCGAGATCGGTGTCGACTTGGTCCCAATCGATGCCGTCGGGCGGAGCGACGTCGCCGCCATTGCTGGCCAAGGCAGCGTTGATGGTGTCGGCATTCAGCAGGCCGGGGGCATTGGCTTCGCCGAGGGCGAGCACCGGTTTGCCTGCCAGCGCGGCTTCAAAGCAGACTCGGCCGCCGCCGATCACCAGATCAGCACAGGCCAGCCACGGCGCGATGTCGGCTTGTTGGCCAACCATGCGCACGCTGCTTGGTGGCGCGCCCCACTCGGCTGGGCGTTCGGGGCCGCCAACGATGATCAGTTCGCAATCGCTCAAGCCCGGAGCGATGGTGTAGGCCAAGCGCCGTGCGATCTCGCCTTTGGGGCCGGTGAGGCGGCCGATCCATACGATGCGGCGCAGCGTGCTTGGTGGCAGGGCGGGCTCGCATGCTGACGGTGGGTCGATCGGATTGGGGATGACTCGGATGCGGCCGGGCGCGATCGCCAAGTCGGCAATTAAATGGCGCCGAACATTGCAGCACATGGCGCTGAGTGCGCGGCCGTAGGGATGCGGTTTGAATCGGCTGTGCCAGTGCACGCCTTGGCGTCCGTGAATCTGCGCCAAGTGGGGCAGTTGCAGCCGCCGCGCTACGGCGTTGGCAAGATGCGCCGCCGCGCGCGAATGGCTGTGTAAAATATCGATGCCTTCGCGTTGGCACAGCTCGCACAGCTGGGCAATGCTGCGCCGACGTTGTGCGCCGCGGGCGCGATGCACCGGGAGCGTTTCGACCACGGCCTCGGTGGTAACGTGAATGGCATCGCTCACCAGCAGGCAGTGGTGGCCGGCCTGCATCTGCTCGGCCGCGAGGCGCGCGGCGCAGACTTCGGCTCCGGTCAGATGGGTCTGGCTCAAGACGTGACAGATGCGCGCCATCAACCCTCCCGCAGCGCGCGGCGCAGGGCGTGGCGTAAGGTGCGGGTGCCGTCTTTGCAGCGCCAGCGCCGGTTGTGGGCGCGCAGGGCGTTTTGGTAAGCGATGCGGACGTCTTCGCGTGGCAGGCCCGAGCCGGCGGCATAGCCGGCTACCACCGCGCTGCCGCGTTCGGTGATACCGCAGCCGATCATCGCCAGATTGCGCCAGCGGATTGCGGGCGGCAGCGGGCCGGGGTGGAAGTGAATGCGATTGAGGTCGATCAATTCCATGCCGGCTGTCGAGACGATCAGGTTGCCGGGGGTGAGATCGCGTTGTTCGACACCGGCCGCATGCAGGCGAGCGGTGAGGGCACCGGCGGCGTGGAGTTGGCGCGCCCAGTCGTGGTCGCCACCGCGGTCGCCGTGGGTCCAGGTGTAGAGGGTGCGGCTGTCGTCGCGCGCGGCGCAGCAGTACCAGCTCTCGATGCCGCCGGGGATCGGGCGCTGGGCCCAGGCCAGCGCGGGCGGCGTAGGGAGCCCCATCTGGGCCAAGCGGATGGCGGCTTGGTAGCTGCGCTCGGCTTTGCTGCTGCCTGGGTTCAGGAGCTTTTTGAGCCCGGTGCTACGCCAGCGCTTGGCAACCACCGGGCCTGCCGGCGAATCGAGGCGCAGGAGCAGATTGCGTTGCTGGTGAACGATCTGGCGCGTCGGGTTGTCGGCGGCCGTGGGCAGCTCACGACACCAGGTCGCAAGGGCCGCATTGCCGTCGGTTTCGATGTGCCAGGGGTCCATCCTGGCAGTCTCGGCCCTGATACGGGGGCCTCAAGGGGGCGTCGTGGCG
>JAQIBG010000232.1 GCA_027859175.1 Planctomycetota bacterium
CACAGAAGGAGACATTGCCACCTGACCGGCAGGGCATTGCGTGCCCTGTTTTGGGGTCAAGGGTGCCGGGAAGACGGAATTTGACCCTTGATCAAAACACAGCCGCTCCTGCTAATCTAGTTCTAATCTGATGATCAACTAGGCGCGGGGTCGGGTGAGGATGAAGAGCATGGCGCCAAGGGCCACGCCGCAGGCGGCGGCCTTGAGGCGCCAGTCGAAGGTGGCGAAGATCAGCGGGAAACTCAGCGAGGTGCAGATCAGCAGGCAGGCCAAAATTTTGGCGCGCAGCGGGATCGCGCCGTGCTCACGCCAAGCCAAAATCGGTGGTCCGAGTTTGGGGTGGTGTTCGAGCCACTGCTTGAAGCGGTCGGAGCCGCGGCTGTAGCAGGCGGCGGCCAGCAGCAGAAACGGCGTGGTGGGCAGCAGCGGTAGAAAGATGCCGATGACCCCGAGCAATACGCAGAGGTGGCCGCACAGCACCAGGGCGAGCCGCATGCGGCGTCAGCCTTCGCCGTGGAGAGGCCCGGCGAGGCCGGGCCAGGGGTCGCCCACTTGGCCGCGTTGTTGCAAGAAGGCGTCGACCAGACACAGGTTGATCATCGCTTCCACAATTGGCACCGCGCGCGGCAGCACGCAGGGATCGTGCCGGCCCTTGGCTTGCAGCTCAACGTTGTTGCCGGCGTCGTCGGCGCTGTCTTGGCGTTTTAGTACGGTGGCGGTGGGCTTGAACACCACGCGGCAGTCGATGGGCATGCCATTACTGATGCCACCTTGGATACCACCCGAGCGGTTGCTGCTGGTGGTCATGGTGTTATCGGCCCAGGCGTATGGATCGTTGTGCTCAAGGCCGGTGAACTCGGGTCCAGAAAAGCCGGAGCCGATTTCCACGCCTTTGGCGGCGGGCAGACTCATTAGGGCCTGGGCAATGATGGCGTCGAGCTTGGCGAACAGGGGGGCGCCGAGCCCGGGTGGCAGGCCGGTGGCCACACAACGCACATAGCCGCCGAGGCTGTCGCCGTTTTTCTTGGCCTCGAGGATCGCCGTCTCCATGTCCGCGGCAAAGCCGGGATCAGGGCAGCGAGTTGGACTCGCGTCGACGCTGTCGCGGGTAACCGTGGTCGGATCAATCGCGTAGCGGGCGTCGAGATTGTGGACGCGCTCAACCCAGGCGGTGACGCGTAGCGCAGGGAAGCGGGCGGCTAGCACTTGGCCAGCGACCGCCCCGGCCGCCACGCGGCCGATGGTTTCGCGCGCTGAGGAGCGCCCGCCGCCCTGCCAGGCGCGGATGCCATACTTGGCGTCATAGCCGAAGTCGGCGTGCGAGGGGCGATAGATGTGGTGCCAGTCTTCGTAGCTCTTGGAGCGTTGATCCTGATTGCGGACCATGATCGCAATCGGGGTGCCCAGGGTTTTGCCTGAGTCTTGGTCGAGGCCCGACAGGCACTCCAGTTGGTCCTTTTCGTCGCGGGGCGTCACCAGCTTGCTCTGGCCCGGCCGGCGGCGCGCCAATTCGGCCTGAATCGCGTCCCAATCGAGGTCGATTCCAGGTGGGCAGCCATCGATGACGCAGCCAACGGCGGCGCCATGGCTCTCGCCAAAGGTGGTGACAGTGAACTGCGTACCGAAGGTGTTACCGGCCATAGCCGTGCATCCTGCCGGAGGTGGCCGGGGAGTCCATGCTTTGGCCGCGGCGGGGCTATGAGTCCAGACATCGTGGCCTGAGCCCTTAGTTGGCGGCTCGCGTATGCCTCGCGGCGGAGCTTGCGACGGACAGAAGGACCTCAGGACTTGTAGCCAGTCGCCGGTGTGCTAAGTACCGCGCTTTGCGGGCGTGAGGCCCGGGAGGTCGCCTGATGGCTAAGGCCGTGAAGCCGCTCAAGAAGCTCAAGTTGGCCGGGTTTAATAACCTGACGAAATCGCTGAGCTTTAATCTCTATGACGTCTGCTGGGCTAAGACAGCAGAGGAAAAGCAAGGCTACATTGCCTACATCAACGACGAGTATAACGCCCGTCGTTGGACCGAGATTCTGACCCGTACGGCCGAGATCATCGGAGCCAATATTCTCAATGTGGCGCGCCAAGACTATGAGCCCCAAGGGGCCTCGGTGACGGTGCTGATCTCTGAAGAACCGGTGCTCGAACAGTCGCAGTTGCCGCCTGATGTGCTGGTTGGTGACGAAACCCCGCAGATCATGGCTGGCCATCTTGATAAGAGCCACATCTGCGTACATACCTACCCGGAGGCGCATCCAGATAATGGTATCTGTACCTTCCGCGCCGACGTTGAAGTCAGCACCTGCGGCCGCATCTCCCCTTTGCATGCCCTGAATTATCTCATGCGCGAGTTCGAGCCTGACGTGCTCAACCTGGATTACCGAGTTCGCGGCTTCACCCGCGATGTGAGCGGTCGTAAGCACTGGATCGATCACCGGATCAACTCGATTCAAAACTTCATCGACGGTGACCTGCGCGACATCTATCACTGCATCGACGTCAACGTGTACCAGGAAAACCTGTTCCACACCAAGTTGATGTACAAGAAGCTCGACCTCGACCGCTACCTGTTCGGCGGCAAAAAGGTCAGAAGCGAGCTCAAGCCAGAAGAGCGCAAGCGTATTAAGCGTCGCCTTAAGCGTGAGATTGAAGAGATCTTCTACTCACGCTCGATGGCCTGATTGCTGTCTAGCTGTTGGCTGGGTTGGTTGTGGGGAGGGTTCCTGGTTCCTAGTGCGCGCCTTCGGCGCGTTGGATGCCGGCAGGAGCTCGCGCGCGTCAGCCTCTGTTCGATCACCGAAAATGTCTCTCACGGAGGCACGGAGACACGGAGATGGATGAGAACGATATTGGTACCGTGATCGTGGATTGCGCAGTCAGGCTCCATCAGGATCTTGGGCCCGGATTACTCGAAACGGTCTACGAGGTGTCCCTTGCCCAGAAGCTGAAAACACGCGGTCTTTCTGTGGAACGACAGGTAGCTGTGGCCATTTCCTATGATGGGCAACAGTTCGATGAAGGATTCCGTGCTGATTTGATTATCGAGCGCAAGGTGATCGTTGAATTGAAG
>JAQIBG010000262.1 GCA_027859175.1 Planctomycetota bacterium
TGCTAGCCTCAAGAAAACCCTGGGCGACCTGCAGTCGCCATTTTCCAAGGCTTTCTTGAGGCGACTCTTTACCCAGGGGGGTCGACGCCCCCCTTCAAACCCCCGCAGGTTGTATTGCAACAGCCTGCTAGGAGACGCCCACCATGCGTACCTGCCTGCTCCTTCTCGCTGGCATCGTCTGCCTCGCTGCCGCCGACCAGAACTGGCACTTTGTGCCGCCGGCCGAAGGCGGCGCGGTGAATGTCAAAGACTACGGCGCCGTTGGCGACGGTAAGACCGACGACACCGACGCGATCATGAAGGCGATCAAAGACAATATCGATAAGAGCCGCTATCGTTCCAACGCCTGGATCTACTTCCCCAAGGGCACCTACCTCGTGAGCGGGCCGATCGAGGGCCGCGTCGACACCCACAAGCCCGAGTTGGCACAGGGCAAGATCTGGAGCGCCGGTTGGCGCTCAATGATGCTGCTGATCGGCGAGTCACGGACTGAGTCGATCATCAAGCTCAAGGATCAGGCCGAGGGCTATGGCGACCCCAAGAAGCCGAAATGGGTGGTGGCCTGCGGCAGCGAGGGTGACAACCGCAAGAACTTCGCCGGCGGCGGCAACCGCGCTTTCCGTCACGGCATCGTGAACCTTACCGTTGATGTTGGCGCCGGTAATCCGGGGGCGATCGGGGTCGACTTCATCGCCTCGAATCGCGGCACCATCGACAACGTCACGATCAAGTCGGGCCCTGACAGCGGCGCCACCGGCATCGCTATGACCCGCCACTGGCCCGGCCCTGCAATGATCGTAGACGTAACCATCGACGGCTTCAACAAAGGCATGCAGTTGGCCCATTACCAATACGGCATGACCTTCGAAGGCATCACCATGCGCAATCAGCGCTCAATCGGTGTCCGCAACAACCAGAATGTTCTGGCGATGCGCCACGTCGACTTTGAAGGTTCGGTGCCGTTCTACTTTAGCGATTCAGGGCACAACTTGCTGAGCCTGCTCGACTCGAAAATTGTTGGCATCGGCACCAGCGACAAGGCCGCGATCACGACGCAAGGCTTGCTCAATTTGCGTCGCACCAGCTTCACCGGCTTTGCCTCGGTGGCCAACCATCCCAAGGGCAACCGCGTGATGATTAAGGCCGAGGGTGACACTACCATGATTGATAGCTACGACATCGGCTTCAAGATCGACGCCAAGGGTGGCGACGCCAAGCCGCTGAACCTTCCGATCGATGAGATTCCGCTGTTCCGCCCGAAACCCGGCGAATGGACGGTAGCCGCGGCCACCGGCGCTGAATTGCAGGCGCAGATCGACGCTGGCGCCGAATACATCTACGTACCGCCGCTCAAGGCGATCCAGCTCACTGAACCGCTGATCCTACGCAATAAGCTCAAGCTGATGTTCGGCGGCAACGGTCACCTCAAAGTGGAAGGCGACAATAAGATTGCCTTACGGGTTGAAAATGGCGACAGCCCCGCAGTAGTGCTCGAGCACATGTACGTGGATGGTGGCATTGATAATGTTAGTGACCGCTCCTTCGTGCTGCGCCACGGCGACATCCACGGCGCAACGGGCTACCGCGGACTCGGCAAGGGTAAGGGCTTCATCATGGACGTGATCGGCAAGGGCTACGAGATCGGCCCCGACCACACCTTCTTTGCCTGGCAACTCAACGCCGAGTTTGGCAATGCCCCCCTGTTCACCAACAGCGGCACCAGCTGGATCTTTGGCTTCAAGATGGAGAGCTCCACGCGCAATGACAAGAAGGGTGAGAAAGGCACGCCGTCGCTTGTCAACAAGAGCGGTCAAACGGAATTGTTTGCCGGTCTGCTCTACACCCTTGGCAGCCAAAGCCACCATGCGCCAGTGATCCCCGCCTTCACCAACGAGAGCGGAAAGGTTGCCATCAGCTACCGCACCAATGGCATACCCAAAACCTACTATTCGAAGATTCTGCGCATTGGCAGCTTCGAAAACGGTGAAGATCTGATTCCCGCCAACAAGATCAAAGGCCCTGGCGCGGCGCTCCTAACCGACGAGCGCTAAACCACGCGGCATACAGCCCAACGCAAACAGGCGAGCCAACCCGGCTCGCCTGTTTGCGTTGATGGCACCGGCACTTGAGGCCTCACTGCCAGAACTGCAGGTCGGCCTCGTGGACGTACTGCACGGCACACCAGCGCTCTTCGCACGCGATCAAGGGCGCAAAAGCCCAGGCTCCAGCCGTGTCGACCAGGGAGTCGTGGTCAACCCACAGCAGAGTGTTACCGCCATCGACCCAGTCTGGCAGACCCTCGCCACTGCCATACTCCTGCGCCAACTCATCGGCACTGGTCAGGTGCCAGCGCCACGCGGCAAACAGTCCGAAGTAGGCCAGACCCAGGGCCACGACCACCAAGACGAGACGCTTGATCACCGATGACTTCTTCGGTGCATCTTGCTGCGATTCTGCTGGGTCCATGCCTCGCTCCTGATCTTGTGAACTGGTGGATAAATCTATGTGGCATGGGGGCATTGATAAGGCGCGTTCCTGGTCTCGCCGACAACGCTCACGGCTCAATATTCCAACAGGACGGAAACTCGACTCGACGTAAAAGTTTCCGATTTTCAGCGATACCCCCCAAACAGTCTGCCGCGGGCCTGCGTACCACAGCCACCAACCCCCTGATAGGAGAATGCCTCTATGGCCCCCGATCTCGCCAAACTCGCCCTCGCCGGTCTCATGACCGCCAGTCTCGCTGCGGTTCCCGTAGCTGGAACCGGCCTCGGCGCCGCCGAAGGTGACCAACAAAGCATGGTCCATGAATGCGCCGGCATGAATGCCTGCAAAGGTCTCGGTGGCTGCAAAGTCAGCGCCGAAAAGCTAACCGGCCTCGCGACCAAAGCCGGCATCCCGGCCGACAAAGCCGGCGCCCCGCATGAATGCGCCGGCATGAACGAGTGCAAAGGCTTGGGTGGCTGCGCCGTCAGCACCGAAAAATCTGTTAAACTGAACATCAAGCTAGCCGAGAAAGACGGCTATACCCAGGTCCACGACTGCGCCGGCATGAATGTGTGCAAGGGCCTGGGCGGCTGCAAAGTTACCGCCGAGAAGCTGACTAAGCTTGCCGAGAAGCGCGGGGTGACCGCCGACCAGTCTGGGGCTGCACATGGCTGCGCTGGCATGAACGAGTGCAAGGGCTTGGGCGGCGGCGCCGTCACGGCTGAGAAATTCGCCAAGCTAAAGAAGAAGGCCATTGCGGCCGTTGGTCAGTAAAACGCTGAGACGGCGCTGCTCCGTGCAGGAGGAGCGCCGTCTCGCCCTTGTGCACTTCCTGTAGCGGAGCCGGAATGACTATCCCCAAGCTCGGCGTTGGCCTCGGCCTGCGCGTGCCGCACATGCGCTATATCTTTGATCAGCAACCCGAGGTCGATGTTTTCGAGCTTATCTCAGAGAACTTTCTAGTCGATGGCGGACCGCCGCTGCGCAACCTGGATCGCATCTGTGAACGCTACCCGGTGGTTTTGCACGGCGTCTCGATGGGGCTCGGATCAAGCGACGCGCTCGACTGGGATTACCTCACACGACTCAAAGCCTTGGTGCAACGCAGCGGGAGCCCGTGGGCATCTGACCATCTGTGTTGGACGCGCAACAACAACGCCCACCTGCACGACTTGCTCCCGCTCCCCTATACCGAACGCGTCGCCCAGTTCATCGGTCAGCGTGCGGCCATCGTGCAAGATTTTCTCGGTGTCCCATTCGCGCTCGAAAACTTGTCGAGCTACGTGGCCTTTGAACAGTCCGAGATGAGTGAGTGGGAGTTCTATCGCCGGGTATGCGAGATCGGCGACTGCTCGATGATGTTTGATGTCAACAATGTCTACGTTTCTGCGGTCAACCACGGCTTTGACCCCTGGGAGTACCTCGCCCACATTCCTTATGAACGCGTGGTTCAAGTCCACGTTGCCGGCCATACGCGGCGCGATGATGGCACCTGCCTCGACACCCACGACCACCACGTGTGCGACTCAGTGTGGGAGCTGTACCGACATGTTTACGAGCAGACCGGCGGGGTCACCACGATTCTCGAATGGGACGACAATTACCTCGACTTCCCGGCCACACTCGCCGAAGCCCATAAGGCCCGCGCCTATCACGAGGTGACGTCGTGAAAGACGTGACGCCACCTGAGGAACTGCGCGACCTTGAACGCTGCTTCGCCGCCAGCATCCAAACGCCGCTGCAAATCGACGCAGACGGCTATGCCTATCAGACAGAACACTACAACGCCGCCACCGTAGCGAGCATGTGCGACGGCCCCATGCTTGGCGGAACCGAGCGCCTCCAGGTCTACAATCAGCAGTATTGGTTCCGCCTGCTGACGATCATGCAGAAGGAATTCCCACTGACTCGCCGCCGCCTTGGGTTGCTGTCCTTCAATCGCATGGTCACGGCCTACTTGACGCGCTATCCGTCACGGCACCCCGAACTGCATCATCTCAGTAACGACCTGGAGCAGTTCCTCGCCGAAGACCATCAGTGGAACACGCCTGCGCTACGCCAAGCGGCCCATCTCGATCGGCTCCATATTGAAATATTTTTTGCCATCGAGCACCAAGACTTTGACGGCGCAAGTCTATCAGACGAGAACCTGCAGGCTCTGCTGACGCGGCCCCTGCCCTTCCAAAGCGCCTGGCATCGCTACCACGAAGATTCGAACAACGTCGAGCAGCGCCGTATCGCGCATGCCCATCCCGATGATGACAGCCCCCTTATCAAACAGCGCAAGGTCGCTCATTGGGTCATCTATCGGAGTCGACGCGGCAAGGTCGTCGAACATGCTCTCGACCCGCTGCAAGACCGCTTGCTGGCCCAACTCGGCAACGGGGTGGCGCTCGGGGACGCCTGTTCCGAGCTCCAAAACACCTGCACCCAGGCCGAACTGTCTCGCCTCGGCCGCGAGATCGCTGTTTGGTTTCATGATTGGGCGCGGTTGGGCTGGTTTCGCGCCATCGAAGGACCCAAGCCAGCCTCAGCATGCTGTTGAAAGACAAACCTACCGAGCGTTGAAGGGGAAAGCGTTTACAATACTAGGCAAAGAGTCGCCTCAAAAACCGCCATAAAAGGCGACCGCAGGCAGCCCAAGGCTTTCTTGAGACTGGCAGCCTAGTGTCTTTGAGCTCCGCCAGGGGTGAGTCTTGATCATCGCACGCCCCAGCAGATCCTACGCGCCTCGAATGAGGATCCCCATGCGCCTACTACCGCTCGCGGCTGCCGCCGCCGTTCTGTTCACCGCCGCCGGCTGCGGCGAGGCTCCCGAGGCCACCGTGCCCGAAGCCCCGCGCGCCATCAAGATCGCCACCGCCACCACCGGATCCGATCGCGCCAACATCTTCACCGGCACCATCGAGCCGTTTCAAGACGTCGAAGCGGCGTTTGAAGTCAGCGGTCGCATCATCGAATCGGCCGTCGATGAGGGCCAAGACGTCAAGAAGGGCGATATCCTTGCCCGCCTAGACGACCGCGACTTTGTTTCGGCCAAAGACGCCGCGGCAGCCAACTACGAGCGCGCCAAAGCTGACAAGGAGCGCGCAGACTTACTGATCAAGGACGACGCGATTGCGCGCGCCGATTACGATCGCTTCACCAATAGCTTCACGGTGAGCAAGAGTGATATGGAGAAAGCTACCAAGGCGCTCGAAGACACCGTGCTGCGCGCGCCATTTGATGGCCGCGTGGCGCGCAAGGTGGTCACCGACCTGCGCACCATTCAGGCCACCGAGCCCATCTTCCGCATTCATGACATTTCGCGCCTCAAGGTTGAGGTAAGCTTGCCCGAATCGATGGTGGTGCTCGCAACCGATATGAGCCTCGAGCGTCTGCGCAAAGAAGTCAAAGCAACCGCCAGGGTCACCGCGTTTATGCAACGCGCCATGGATGCACGCCTCCACGAGGTCTCCGCCATGGCCGACCCAAAAACGCGCACCTTCTTGGCAACCATGGTCATCGAGCCACCCCAGGATCTCAATGTCCTGCCGGGTATGACCGCGGTCATCGAGGCCCGTCGGCTCTATATCAAATCACTACGCATTCCGGCCATGAGCCTGCGCGGCGGCGAAACCGGCGAAACCTTTGTGTGGGTGATCGACGATGCGCTAAGCGTCCACAAACGCACCGTCAAGGCCGGCGAGGCCCAGGGCGACCAAGTCGTGATTCTAGATGGCCTCGAAGACGGCGAAGAAGTGGCTGCCAGTGGCTTTATCGAGCTCACAGAAGGCATGTCGGTCCGACGTTTCACCATGCCCGGCGACAGCAAGGCACCCCCAGCTGAGGAAACCAAGGCGGCGGCACCCGGCGACTCCTGATTCGGAGATTCCGCCACCACTGCAGCCCCCTTGGACGCCCGCATGAACCTCGCAACGACCTCTTTCCGCAACCCAGTCCTGATCTGGACCCTCACCGCGCTAACCCTGCTGGGTGGCTACTTCAGCTTCAACGGCCTCGGCAAACTCGAAGACCCGCCCTTCACCATTAAAACTGCCCTGGTTTATACAGCGTATCCAGGCGCCACAGCTGCCGAGGTGGAGGAGGAAGTCACCGAGCCACTGGAAATGGCGATCCAGCAGATGGACACCATTTGGCGGCTTCGCTCGCTATCGAAGAAGGGCCTGTCGGTTATCACGGTCGACTTCAAAAAAACCACGCCCGCACCGGACATGCAGCAAACCTTCGACGAACTGCGGCGCAAGGTTGGCGATACACGTAAAAACTTGCCACCGGGGGCCGGCGCCAGTCTCGTCAATGACGACTTCGGCGACGTCTACGGCGTCAATCTCGCGCTGCACGGCAATGACTACACGATGCGCGAGCTGTACCAGGTTGCCAAAGACCTACAGCGCGAGCTCGTCTTGGTCCACGATGTTGCCAAGGTCCAAATCATTGGCGCCCACCCAGAAGTAATTGGCGTCACCTATGACCCAGCTCGATTAGCCGAACTAGACATTTCACCGCAGCACATCGCGCAGGTCATTCAGGATGAGAACTTGGTTGCCGACGCGGGCAGCGTGATGGTTGGCCCCGAACGCCTGATTCTGCGGCCAACTACTGTCGTTGAATCGGTCGAAGACCTGGGCCAGCTCCTCATTCAAAGCGACAGCGGTAACCAGATTCGGCTGCGCGATCTCGCGGTCATCGAGCGCGACTACGCCGAGGCACCCGCGTCGATCACGCGCACCAACGGCGACCGCTGCATCGTTATCGGCGTGGCCGGCCTCGAATCCGGCAATGTGTCAAACATGGGCCGGGCACTCACCAAGCGGCTCGACCAATACGTGGAGCAGGAAGGCCGCCTGCCGCTCGGCATGAGCTTAACGCCGATCACCTTTCAGCCCAACGACATCGATTTCGCGATCAACGGCTTCCTGCTCAATCTCCTTGCCGCCATCGTGATCGTCATCTTGGTGCTCATGGTCTTTATGGGCCTGCGGTCGGCTCTCATCATCGGCTTCGTGCTGCTGGTCACCATTCTCGGCACCTTCATCTTCATGGCGCCATGGGGCATTGCGCTGCAACGTATCTCGCTCGGTGCGCTGATCATCGCGCTCGGCATGCTGGTTGATAATGCCATTGTGGTAATTGACGGCGTTCGAACGGGAATGTCGCGCGGACAATCACCCGAACAGGCTGCCACCAGCATTGTCGGCCAAACCCAAATTCCACTCCTTGGTGCAACGGTCATTGCCATTCTCGCCTTTGCCGCGATCGGCACCTCGCCCGACTCAACCGGCGAAATTTGCCGCAGCCTATTCCAGGTGGTGCTCATTTCTCTTAGCTTGAGCTGGGTGTTTGCCGTAACCCTGACGCCCCTTCTTGGCGCCAGGTTCTTGAAGCCGCCGGCAGCCGACGCCAAAGACCCCTACGACAACGCCTTCTATCGCAATTATCGCAAGCTGCTGCTATTCGCGATCCGGATGCGCGCACTAACCATCGCCGCCGTGGTGGCCATGTTCCTGCTCAGCGCCTACGGCTTTGGCTTCGCACGCGTCAGCTTCTTCCCCGAAGCCACCCGCACCCAGTTCTCAGTCGAAATGTGGTTGCCTCAGGGCCTCGACATTGAAGAGACTGACCGCCGCCTCGAAGAGATCCGTGAATTCGTGGTCGCCAATGAGCGCGTTGAAGGCGCACACACCTTCGTTGGCCAAGGCGCGCCGCGCTTCATGCTCACGTATACCCCCGAGAAGCCTTACGCATGTTACGGCATGTTCATGGTGGATGTGCTGCCAGAATCGGTCCCGCAGATCGGCGAGTTGATTGGCGAACTGGAACAAGCGATCACCTCAGAATTCACTGATGTGGTTGCGTTTGGACGCTTGTTCCAAATGGGCCCCTCTGAGGGCGGCAAGATCCAAGCCCGGATTATCGGCCCCGATGCCAACGTGCTGCGCGAACTTGAAACCGAAGCCATCGCGATATTGCGGGCCGATCCCCAGCTCAAGGGCGTCCGCTCCGATTGGATGAACCGCGTCAAGTCATTGCGTCCGGTCTTGTCTCCTGAACGCGCCACACTTGCCGGCGTCACGCATCAGGATGTGGCTCGCGCCATGCAAGGCGGCTTTCTTGGCCGGCAGATCGGCGTGTACCGTGAGGGTGACGACCTGTGGCCGATTGAAATGCGCGCTCCAGAAGCATGGCGACGCGAACCGGGCCGAATCATGGACCTCCCCATCATGAGCCCCACTGCAGGCCAGATGGTCCCGATGGGGCAGGTTGTGGATCACATCGAAACCGTGGTCGAAGATGATCTGATCGGCCGCTACGATCGCGAACGCTGCATTACCATCCATGCCGACCCCGACGCCACCGAAGCCTCGGTGCCGTTTGCCCGCATTCGCCCTGAAATTGAAGGCATGGCTTTGCCCGCCGGTTACCGGGTTGAATGGGGCGGCGAATACGAGGGCCAGCAAGACGCCATCAAATACCTCACCGCGCTGCTACCAGTCATGTTGGCTCTTATGGTGGTGATCGTGATTGCGCTGTTTAACTCGATTCGCAAGCCGCTGGTTATTTGGGCCACGGTGCCACTTGCCTTGATCGGTATCACGTCGGGTCTGTTGATCACTGGCGCCCCATTCGGCTTCGTGGCCCTGCTCGGCGCCCTGGCTCTAACCGGGATGTTGATAAAAAACGCCATCGTACTCATCGACCAGATCGGCATCGAAGAGAAGGAGGGCGCCAAGCGTATGAGCGCCATTCTCAATGCCGGCACCAACCGTCTGATCCCGGTGTGCATGGCCGCAGCAACCACGGTTTTGGGCATGCTGCCCCTGTTCAGCGACGTGTTCTTCCAGGCACTAGCGGTTGTGATCGTGTTCGGTTTGCTGGTCGCAACCGTGCTCACTCTGGTGTTCGTGCCGGTGCTGTACGCCGCCGTTTACCGCATCGGTAACGACGAACTATAGAAGCCCGCAAGGCGCAATCGCCGCTTGGCCTTGAGGCCCGGCGGCGACTGCGTATTCCAGGGTCATGTCCGGCACCCCCAGCGGCCTCGATGCAGCCACCTATGCGGTTCTAGCCAGCACCTTCAGTGATGGGTACCCCGCTCGTTGCTTGGCCTGTGACACTAATGGCGGTGTTGTTCACGGCGACGATGATGCCGGTGCGGCGGCCAACATCCGGGCCCTCGCCATCAGCGAGGCGCTGCGCTTTGGCGAACCGGTGGTCCTGGCTGGTGCCAAGGCCGATTTTTGGCTCGCGGTGCCCGTCATGGTCAACGCCCATCTGCAGGGTGGATTCCTCGCCAATATTGCTGAGGACTCAATCTTCCCCAATGGTATCGCCGAACCGCATGTCGACATGCGCGCTGCCTGTGCCGACTTGCTGCGCTGCGCAGAAGAAGCTAACATCACCAATGGCGCGCTGTTAAGTCAACGCCGCGATGCCCACGAGCGCGAACGCCAGCGCGCCGAAGTAATTCATCAGGCCAAGCAGCACAGCAGTCGCTCGCTCACCGAGATCTACCTGCGCGAAGAGGCCGATCTCATCGCGGCGATCAGACGTGGCGATCGCGCCACCGCTCATGGCATCGTCAACCGCACCCTCACCGGCATTTACCATCACGGCGGCACCAACCTGGAGGTGATCAAGAGCCTCCTGCTTGAACTCACCGTGATGATGAGCCGCGGTGCGGTTGAATCCGGCGGCAGCCAGGCCGACCTGCTCGGCACCAACCTAGCAGCACTCAACGAGTTGATGGCCTGCGATTCCGAACAGACCATCGCTCACTGCCTGCGCAAGAACCTCGAACGCATCATGAACGCGATCGAGAAACACGCCCGCGAGCCCTCGGCCATTCTGCTACGCGATGCGGTTGAATACATGGAGATGAATTGCTGCGACGAGAAAATCGGCCGCGATGAAGTTGCTGAACGGGCCGGCCTCAGCCCGTCTCGCTTCTCGCGCATGTTCAAAGAACGGATCGGCCGCAGCTTTACTGATCACCTCAACCACTTACGCATCACCCGCGCACGTCAGATGCTCGAACACACCGATCTCAGCCTGCTGCACATCGCGCTGGATACCGGGTTCTCTGACCCGAGCTACTTCACCAAGGTGTTCCGCAAGCACATGGGCATGACGCCCAAAGACTTCCGCAAGTTTAATCGGAAGGCGTAGGCGCGGCCTGCGGCGGCGCTTCACGCACCAAATCTGCGGCACGAATCAGGTCTTCGTCGGTCCAGGCACGCTGTTCATCTTCACCGGGATACGCTAGTTCAAAACGGTTGTTGACCAAGTGCAGCTCGCCCGGTGGTTCTGGCAATGGCGGCGCCTGTGTGCCCAGCCAGGCACGCGCCTGATCGAGGTCTTTCGGCCAGGCACCACGGCTGGTAGCAATGCTCAAGAGCCAGCCCGAATACGCTGCGAGGCGACGACGAGCCTCGGCACGAACGAGGCCCTCACTTTGCACTTTGCCATCAAGCAAGCGATACGGCACGCCATACGGGTCTGCCCTCAACACAAAAGAGCCATCGCTGGTCAAGCCAATTGGCTCGGCCGGATCAGCCGCTGCACGCGGGCTTGCGTACACCAAACCGAGCACCGACTCCGCTAGCACGGACTTAAGCTCGGTGACTGAGCTGGGCGCGGCATCGACCAAGGCCTGCAGTTGGTGTTCGCCATGACGTGCCAGCTGTTCCTGCATCATGCTGCGCGCGAGATCTGCTTGTGGCGCCGTGGGCTTGTCCGCGGTAGCCAATACACGGCCCCAATAGGTTACCTGGCCAAGACCGCGAAAATGTCGACGCGCCAGGGCTGCGAGCCAAGCCTGGGGGTTTGACGGGTCACCGTTCGGGTTGAGACGTTCCTGTTCAGCCCATCGTTCAAGAATGCCTTCCATCTTGGCAGGGTCGCGCTCTTCGAGATCAAAAAACACTTGGAGAGTCGCCACATGCATTGCCCAAACCGACGGCGCAAATGGCAAGTTGTGAACCCCAAGCGAGGTAAAGTACAGCTCATCTTCATGGTTGCCCATGATGCCACCAACGGTGGTGACAGCGTGCTCGTAATAGGGCAGGTACAATGGATCGAGCGCTATCAGAGACTCGTACAGACGTCGGAACCCGCCCTTTGTACCACCCGCCACCGCATCGTCTTGGGCTTCCACCTGGTATGCAAAATAGTCAAAGGAATTAATCCACCGCAGCTTGGCCAAGGTGTTGGTGTGGCCCATGGCCATAGCGCGTGCCAAGGCTGGGCGCGGCAGAAAATTGAGCTTCGTTGCCACACGCATCTGGGGCTTCGCGCCAACAAAACGCGATAAATTCCAGGCCAGCAGTGACCCAGACAAAACCAGCAACAAGGCAAACAGGAATCGTGATCCGGCGCGGCTCATGTCACAACTGCTTGCGCCTGAACACGCTGATGCTGACCACGGTTAGCAGAGTGATCCAGAGCAATCCATAAGGCACTGCGATCCAGTCGGAGGCAACGATCGGCTCGCCATAAACGGCACGATTGCGGAACGCGAAATTGCCCAAATCTGGAATCAAACTGGCCAAACTGACCGCAATCACCTGCTGCCAACCCTGCAGGTGATGCATCAAGCCCGGCAACTCATGCACCGCATGCCCAAGTGCGTAGGTCGCCAAAGACAACACCGCCGCCAGCAGTGGGCTCGACAGGCTGGTCCAGGTGAGCGACACCGCCGCCATCAAGCACACCTCTTCGGCGGTTAGGATGCCAGCGTAGACCATTTGCACGTTCACCGGAGCGCCGGTTAGCCACAGGTACGCCATGCCGATTGCAAACATCGCGGCCTGACCGGCCAGCAAAGCCGTCAGCAAGCCGGCCAGTTTGCCCACCACGAAATGCCAGCGCGGCAAGGGCCGGCTCAGCACCGTATACAGCGTGCGTTGCTGGATCTCGCTGTTAACCAGCGCAGTACCGGTGGCCACCGCTACCAACACACCGATAATGCTCTGCAAACTGAACACCACATCGGTGGTCACCACGTGGCCATCGGTACCCGAAATCCAGCCCACAATGCGTGAACCGAGAACGGCAACCGCGTAAATAACCATCAGGCCAATGAAGCTGCGCGAGCGCAGCGCTTCGCGAGCCGTGGCACCTGCGATCACCGCAATCATGCTGCACCTCCCGCCGAAAACGCGCCACCGGCACCGTGATGAGCCCTGACCTTATTGACGAAATAGTCTTCCAACGCTTGGCGCTGGCGCTCGAGGCGCAGCACGCTGCCCCCGGCGGCGGCTACGGCGGCGAGAGCCTCCTCGCGCCGATCTTCCGCGAACAACATGTGCCAGCTGCCATCGCTGTGGATCTCGGCGCCACCTGGCGCCGGGCCGGTGCCATCCAGTCGCAAGGGTGCCTGACCCAGGAGCTGGTCGAGCGCCCCCGACTCCAGCACCACGCCGTGGTCAATCACCGCATAGTGGTCACAAACGTCTTCAACGTCGGACAGGATATGCGAGGAGAAGAACAGGCTCGCGCCGCGGGCGTGTTCGGCGTTGAGGATCTCACGGAAGCGCGCGCGCCACAGGGGATCGAGGCCCGAGAAGGGTTCGTCTAACACCAACAAGGACGGTTCATGCAACAGGGCCTGGGCCAGCCCAAAGCGCTGGCGCATGCCCTTGGAGAAGGAGCCCAATTGCCGATCACGGAGGTCGCCAAGGTCAAGCAGGTGATAGACCCTCTCTTGCCCGCGAACGATGCCGGCAGCATCCAGGCCCGAGAGCTTGCCAAGGTAGCGCAAGTACTCCGACACCTTCAGGTTCTCGTAGAAGAAGGGATGCTCTGGCAGGTAGCCAATCTGTTTGCGCAGCGCCGGGCTACCCAGCGGCTGGCCAAACAGACGAATGTTGCCCTTGTGACCGTGGATCAAGCCATTCAGTAACTTGATCGAGGTCGACTTGCCAGCGCCGTTGGCCCCCAGGAAGCCGTACGCGGCACCGGGTGGCACCGTGAAGCTCACATCTTTGAGAGCCTCGATACGTTGCAGCCAATCACCACGATAGGTGAAGGATACAGACTCGAACACGAGAGGTGGAGCATCGGCCATGGTGGGCGGATGGTAGCGTCTTGGGTGCCCCGGCTCAAGGGCGCTTGGCCTCGTCAACTGGATGGGCGCAGGGAGCGCACGGCCCAGCTTGCACGCGGATCTTCGAGCACCAGCCGCTCTTGTTTGATATTGGCCATGATCTTGGCGTACTCAGCCTTCTTTAGCCGATCCATCTCGGCATCCTCGTCGCTCGGCACCCAGGGGTGGAGATAGACCACCCTAGCGATTTTCGTCTGCAGCATCTCTTTGGCGCAATTGAAACAGGGCTGCATCGTGGTGTACAGGGTGGCACCCTCGATCGCGATCCCGAAGCGCGCCGCTGACAGAATCGCGTTCTGCTCAGCGTGCACGCAGATACACAGGTCGTAGCCGGTTCCCGAGGGAAACTGCCCGCTCGGATTGGTGCAGCGCAGGCAGCCGCCATCGAGACAATTTGTCATTTTCTCCGGTACGCCGTTGTACCCGGTCGACACCACCCGGTTGCCCTTGACGATCACAGCGCCAACGCGGTTACCGGTGCAATTCGCCTTCTCACGAACCGCAAACGCGATCCCCATGTAGTATTCGTCGGTGCTCGGCAGGCGTTCGGTACTCATCGCATCCTCGTCGTGCCCTTGTATCCGTCACTTGCATTCAGGCCACCACCAGACCCGGCGCGGTCAGACGGCGGCACCGGCGATTGGGCAGCCCAGATCGGCCATGATGCGCGCGATGCGCTTGCCGTACTCGAGGAAGTTGGCCTCGCGGCGTTCGTCATCAGCCATCGCCTCAGAGCCCGGCAGCAAGTGCACGCCGCCGACGTGGGGCTCGATGCAGATGGCGTCATCATAGCCGGTAGCAATGGCGTCGCGAATTACGGCGCGCACGTCGCCCATGCCCTCACCTGGCCAGCAGTGGGCAAACTTGCCGTCCACTTTACTGGGATCGAAGGTGGCGTCTTTGATGTGGATGTAGGCCACGTGGTCGCGCACCAGGCGATAGAACTCAAACACCGACTGGCGCGGTTGCAACTCGCCGGTGAAGCGATGATCGGCCGCGCCAACTGGGTTGGCGGTATCGAAGATCAGCCGCAGGCCGGAGACCTCTTCGATCAGCCGCACAGTATGCGCCGGTGACTGGCCACCGTAGTTGTGACAGTTCTCGTGCAGCGCTTCGATGCCGGCATCGGCAAAGCGGCGATGGATGTCACGCAGGCGCTTGAAGCGCTCTGCGGCGGTGGGGCCGTCAAGCAGGTGGTCATCACCGGGCGGCCAACTCATGACCCGAACCCGGGTGCACGCGAGTCGCTGGCACAAGCTGATGCAGCGCGCGGTTTGTTCTAGGGCCACGCTCGGGTCATCAGTGATGCGGGCGCGGCCGTTGGCGATATGCGAGCCAATGCAGGGCACCGACACGCCGGCTGTGTCTAGAGCGCCGTACAAGGCATCCACGGCATCTGGCGCCAGATCGTGCACCGCCGTGCCATCAACATTGCGCAGGTCGATGTGGCGCCAGCCCAAGGCTGCGATGATGCGGAGTTGATCAGAGAGAGACGAGGCGGCCTCGTCGGCGAATCCGGTGAAGAACATGATCGGCCCTGCTAGCGAAGGGGTGAGCGCTGGCAGCCGAGGCAGCCATAAACAGCTGCCTCGACTCAGCACAAAGTGCTCAAGACGCCTTGGTCTTGAGGTAATTGAAGGATTGCGTGACCGACTCGAACTCATCCCCGGGGCACTGGTCTTGCTCAACCGCAAACCACTGGACGCCGGTTTTATCGAGGAGCGGAATCAAGCTGTCCCACTCCAAGTTGCCGTTGCCAACTTCGCAGAAGGCGCCCTGGTTCTCGCCGGCGGGTACACCGTAGTCTTTCATGTGGACCACGGTTTGACGGCCGGCGACCTTGTTGATCCAGGTAGCGGGATTGCCGCCGCCCTGTTGCACCCAGTACAGGTCGAGCTCGGCTTCGAGATGTTTGGGGTCGGTCTCGTCGAAAATGATTTCCAGCGCGGTTTTGCCGCCAAATTTCCGGAACTCAATCGCGTGGTTGTGATAGCTCAGAATCAAACCGTTATCGGCAAACACCTTGCCGGCAGCATCAAGCTTGGCGGCCAGGTCTGTGACCTGATCGATGGTATCGAGCGGCTGATGCGGATACGGATACGCGGTGTGCTTGCAGCCCAACTTGTTGAGCCGGTCACAGATAGCCTGCGGGTTGTCACAGATGCCAGCGCCACCCTCGTGGGTCGAACAGATGGTCAGGCCTTCGCCGTCACAGATGCTCACCAACTCGGCTTCGCTCAGCGGCGCCTGCACGCCCGAGATCTGCACCGCTTTGTAGCCAATGGCCGCCACGCGCTTGAGGGTGGAACGCACATCGGCCTCGGTGGTGAGGTGATTGCGCATGGTGTAAAGCTGGAGCGCGACGCGATCGAGTTGCATGAATGGATCCTGAGTGGGCTGAATGAATAAAAAGAGAGCCCGGAGCATCTGGCCCCGGGCTCTCATCTGTTATCAGAAGCTGTTGTCGAAGTCAGACGAGGCCGCCTTCTTCGTCTTAGCCTTGGCCTTACGACGCTTGGGCTTGGCCGCCGCGTCTTTGATCAGCTTCTTGAGATGGCGCTCGTACACCGCGCCATTCATCGGCAGATCAACCGGCTTGCCGGTGAAGCCCGAGTACAGCATCGCACAAGCGAGCTCAACACCGTTGATACCCTCAACCGCCGGCGCCATCAGCTTGGCCTTGCCAAGGCAAGCCTGGGCGAAGTTCTCGAGGATCTCAGAATGCTGGCCGCCGCCGCCGCCAACCGGCACGTCGCACTTCCAGCATTCGGGGGTGCCGAAGCCGTTGGGCGAGGTGGCCAGATGCTTGTCGGTGGTCTCGCGGTTGCGCCAGAAGGTGAGGCCGGGGCCGTCGGCCACGAGCTTGCCCTTGGTGCCCACGATTTCGAGACGGTTGGTGCCGGGGGCTTCACCGGTGCTGGTGATGAACACGCCGGTCGCACCGTTGGGGTACTCGAGGAAGGCGGTGACTTCGTCTTCGACTTCGATGTCGTGGTACTTGCCGATGCCGATGGTGGCATTGACCTTGCTCGGCTTGCCGCACAGCCACTGGATCAGGTCAAGCTGGTGCGGGCACTGGTTCAACAGCACGCCGCCACCCTCACCGGCCCAGGTGGCGCGCCAGCCGCCCGAGTTGTAATAGGTTTGGGTACGATACCAGGTGGTGATGATCCAGTTGACGCGCTGCAGCTCGCCAATCTCGCCCGACTCAACCAATTCCTTGATCTTCTGGTAGCGACGGTCGGTGCGCTGATTGAACATCGCACCGAACTGCTGCTTCTTGTTGGGGCGCTTGTTGTAAGCCGCGATCATGCGCTCGGCGTCGGCCTTGTGCACAGCCAGGGGCTTCTCAACCAAGACATGGAGGCCGGCCTTGAGGCCGTCGATGCCGATGGTGGTGTGATCATAGTGCGGGGTCGCCACCAGGATCGCGTCCACCTCGCCGCTGCGAATCATCTTCTTCGAATCATCGTAGTGGGCGTAATCGGGGTAGGCCTTGAGGGCCGCGGCGTCGGAGTCACAGATCGCTGTGAGCTCAACGCTGGGCACACTGCCGTTCACGATGTTGGCAATGTGGCTCTTGCCCATGTTGCCGATACCGACGATGCCGAGTCGGAGTTTGCTCTGCTTAGCCATGATATGGAGATCCCTCTGGGAGGTGGATGTCGACGGAACGCGTCGACGGTTGAAAACGAAGAATACTTAGGCGCTGGCCGCGCTCGAAGCGAGCAGGTTGGGGACCTGGTACGCGTCGGGCAGGGGCAAGCTGGCACGGCCGCCGGTGGCGGTCGCATGGTAAATGCCGAGAACGACTTCAGCCGCAACCGCGCCATCGGCGATGGTCACGAAGGGCTGCCGGCCCTCACTGATGGCATCATAGCAATCGCTGATCTGCGCATTGTGGAGATTGCCATAGCAGGCCTTGCCAGGCAGGGCGGATTGGTCTTCAGCTTTGATCGCGGCTTCAATGGCGCGCAGTTCGTCGACCACGGACTGGTCGTCGTGTTGGATCGCGTGGATGGTACCGCCGCCGTTTTGCGACACGCTGATCGAGCCGCGCTCGCCAACGATGTCGCAACTCGTGACCCAGCCATCAACCTGATTGTTGGTGATGTCGAGCTCAGCGCTGAGGCCGGAGTTAAAGCCGATCGTGGCGAAGGCTTCGTCTTCCACCTCAATCACTTCGCGCAGGCGCTTGTTGCTGCAGCTCGCTTGCACCGACACCGGGTCGTTACCGCACAGCCACACCAGCAGATCAATTGAGTGGATCGCCTGGTTGATGCACACGCCACCGCCTTCGGTGTGCCAGGTGCCGCGCCACGCGCCGGAGTCGTAATAGCTTTGCTTACGGGTGCAGCGAAACGGCAGCTTAGCGCTGGTCAGCTGGCCAAACACGCCGCTATCGAGCATCTCTTTGAGCCGCCGCACCAGGCCACCGTGGCGGTGCTGGAAGATGCAGGCCGCTACTTGACCACGGCTCTGCGCCGCAGCCGCAGCCGCGGTCATGGCGCGCAGGTCGGCTGGAGTGGTTGCCAGTGGCTTCTCGCAAATGACGTGCTTGCCGGCTGCGAGGGCCGCCAAGAGCTGGCCCTTGTGGACCGCATGCGGCGTGCAGATGTGCACCACGTCAACGGCGTCGTCGAGGAGCACCTCAGCGAGGTCGTAGGCATGGCGCGCGTCGGGCGCCACGGCTTTGGCGGCAGTGATGTCTGGGTCGCAGGTCCAACGCAAATTGGGCCTGCCGTCGGCGTCGATCGCACCTTTATGGGTGCGGGCGATCACGCCGCATCCGATGATCGCGGCTTCCATTGTGGTCCCCCCTCGTGCGTCCGCCGGCATGGTTTCCGGCCTGTGAGCCATGCGGACGCGGGGTGACGAGTATACGCAGAGCGACTGACAAGGCTAGCGTCCGACGCTCACCGTTTAGCGGAAAGTGAACATTTGTGGTTTGCGGGGCGGCCTGCCGTGCACTGGGCTGGAGTGTGGTGCTGGGTGCGGGTCCTGGGTCCTGGTACGCGCCTGACGGCGCTTGGGCGCGGGGCGGCTGCCCCGTACCCCGCCCGATACAGCCCGGTAACGCAGTCTCCCTGGCTGTTCCTAGGATCCAAGCGCCGCAAGGCGCGTACCAGGACCCAGGACCTCACCCAGCCAACACCTAAGCCAGCACCTAAGCCAGCACACCCTTAGTCGACGGCATCTCATCCCCCGTCACCGCAATCGCCTGGCGCAGGGCGCGGGCGGCGGCTTTGAAGGTGGCCTCAACCACGTGGTGGCTGTTGCGGCCGCACACTTCGTGCAGGTGCAGGCAAATCTGGGCGTTGGCCACCAAACCCTGGAAGAACTCGGGGACCAACTCGGTATCCCAGGTGCCAATCCGGCTCGCCGCCGGCTTGACCTGGTAGACCAAAAAGGCCCGGCCACTCAGATCGATAGTGGCCTGAATTAAGGCTTCGTCCAAAGGGCAGGCGGTGTGCCCAAAACGTTCAACACCCATGCGATCGCCGAGGGCCTCGCGCAGGCACAGGCCCAGGGCGATACCAACGTCTTCGGAGGTGTGGTGGCCGTCGACGTGGAGGTCGCCCTCGCACTGCACCACAATGCGGGTGCCGCTGTGCTTGGCTAAGGCTTCGAGCATGTGATCAAAGAAACCAATCCCGGTCGAGATCTCGCTGCCAGTGGCATCGAGCTCCCAGGTGGCGGAGATTGAGGTCTCCTTGGTTTCACGCTTAACGGTTCCGCTGCGACTCATGGCTGTGGAGTCTATGCCCTGTCCTGGGTATTGCCATTCGTGACAGCCGGCGAACCTCCTGGGCATGCAAGCGCTCAGTGACGTCGTCGTGGTCTTGGCCCGCACCCAGGGCCCCATCAATCTCGGTCTGGTATCCCGGGCCTGTGCCAACATGGGGGTCGGTGAACTGCGCCTGGTTAACCCCATCTGTGAACCCGATTGCGATGAGGCCCGCAAGTTCGCCAACCACGCGCGCGACGACCTGCTCCTTCAGGCCCCGGTATTCACCAGCGTGGCCGCAGCCACTACCGACCGCCACCTGGTGATCGGCACCACGGCCCGTGTTCGCGATGGCGAGCACGGCGCACCAATGGCCCCCGCGGCCGCCGCCAAGCTGGCGCGTGAACGGGGCGCCGATCGGGTTGCCCTGGTGTTTGGCAACGAGGCCGACGGCCTCAACGACGAAGAACTGCGCGACTGCAATCTCCACCTGCACCTGGAAACGCCCGGGCCGTATCCGAGCTATAATCTCAGCCATGCGGTAGCCATCAGCCTGTACCAATGGGGTGAGGCCTGGTCAGAACCGGCACCCCCAGTGGAAGAACTCTGCGCGAGTCGCGAAGCGGTGGCGCGCCTGGAGCGCTACTGGCTCGGCAGCCTGGAACGGTTCCGCTACTTCCGACGGACCCCACTCGAACAGTGGCGCCCGCAATTTCAGTCTCTGGTCGGCCGCATGCATCTGACTGAACACGACGTGGTGGTGATCCGCGGCATGTTGTCACAGATGAACTACATCGCTTTTGGCGATAAAGCTGACGATATGGACCAGACTGGCCGCGCGCCCGCAGACAACCAAGACTGAATCGGTGCTTTGGGCCTTCCCCGCCGGCTCAATGCAGGCTAAACTGGGCCCATGTTCCGACCCCTCCTTAGCTGCCTGCTCATCACCAGCTGCTGCGCCAGCGAAGCCACCGTCACCGCTACCAGCCTCGGTGGGCGACCGATGCTTGCGGTACGAGCCCCAGCTAGCGACGCCATCAACCCGCAGGTGGCAGCGCGACTGCGACTGCCGCTAAACGTCGACTGGAACGAGATCAGCGTCGCCGAGGCTTGTGAGCAACTGGCGTCTCGGCTCGCCATTCCCTTGGTGGTCGACCCCGACCTACGCGCCAGCCCCAGCCTGCCGGTGACGCTGCAGGTCACCAATATGCGCGGGGATCGGGTCCTCGAGTGGGTCGCGCGTCTCGGCGATGTGGTGGTGACCCCAACCAATGGCTGCCTCTATGTGAGCCGCGAAGCACCTGAGCGCCCCAACAGCCTGCGACTCTACGACGTCAGTGACCTCGTTCATCAACCGCGCCACTTCGCCGGCCCCACGATCAGCATCCATCAACCCGGGGCTAATGGCGCGATCATCGGGCTGCCCGAGGACGAGTCGGTGGAGCGCATGGACGTCGACGAACTCGCCGAGGTGGTCAACGAGATGATCAATCGCTGAGCCGATCGAGCTTGCTGCGATAATTATGAATGCCGTGATCGGCCAAGTCCCGAAACCAGCAGGCGCCGGCCCTGAGGGCCGGTAGCTGCACGGCATAGCGCAGGCTGCCAGCAAAGCGGGCGCGCCGCAAACGCGCGCTGGGCGGATTGGCTAACAACAGACCCGCCGGGCTGAGATACATCAGGGTGCCGCCGTGCCGATACCCCAGGCCCTGCGGCGGCAGGTGACCAACCACATCAGCGCCGTTTTGGAAGCGGTACAGCGGGCACGGCTCGATGGCAGCAAAGCAGCGGTCACCCAAGCGCGGACAGCCATAGGCCAACACTGCTTCCACGGGCCAACGATGTGCAGCCAATAATGCAAGCGCAGCACCAAGACTGTGACCAATGCCGATAATCCGACGCGGCGCCAGCTCAGCGATCGCGGCGTCAACCGCCCCCTCCAATTGCTGGTGCGCGGCCCAGAAGCCGCGGTGCACGCGCCCACCAGCCGGATGTGCAGTCAGAATAGCATCGGCATCATGTCGCAGGTTTTGGACCTCGTCGGGTCGCGTGCCGCAAAACACCAGGGCCAGAAGATCATCGCGCGTCACCAGATCACAGCGGCCGCCACCGACCACAATACGACGCCGCAGCTTCCAGCCCCAGCCCGCAGCCCAGCTGCGCGCGGCGTCTTCAGCATGGTACACCGCATGCGCCAAACCGGCGCAGGCCCGCGCACAGGCAGGCTGCTGCGGCTGAACATCCGTCCACGCCGCCGAGACCAGATCCAAGGGCACCAATTCTGGGTGCAGCACATGCGCACGGCGGGCATCCGGAACATCGGCAAGCGGGATGGGTACGCCCATGTCCCTCAACCTAGCGCCCAATCCCAAAACAACAGCCCACGAAAACACACACCGCCCCCGTGGCGTGGGCTTCAGCCCGCGAAAAAGCCCACGAGAACGCTCGCAAGTCCGTTCAACGGAGACGTCTTTTAAAAAGGTCGCACATCGCGGGCTGAAGCCCACGCCACGGGGCACCAAACCCAGACTGGAACGCGCGACGAGAGCGTGACGATTACCAATCTTTGCGAGGAGTCTCCATGCACGTACTGGCACTCATGCTCCCGCTGACCCTCGGCATCAATGCCAGCGAGTATCACCAGATCGCTGCGGCCGCGGCCGATGCAATCCGCATTGACGGAATCGCGAAACAGCCGATGACCGCGCTCTGCCCAGCACGCGCTTTGCGCACGGCGCCACCGTCACCAGCCCCCTTGCTGGCAGCGTGCTGACGGTGCGCGACGGCACCGTTGACAGCAGCCTCGACGCGGTCGACTGGTCGGCGCCCGACAACGCGATCAGTATCCAACACGCAGGCGGCAGCGTCTCCCTGCACCACTTGCTGGAAGGAAGCCTGATCGTTCAGCCGGGCCAAGCCGTAAACGCTGGGCAGCCCCTGGCCAAAGTCGGCAACTCCGGCGCCAGTAATGCGCCACACCTGCATCTGGTTGCGCATACCCAACTCGGACAGGTCACACCGATTGCGCTCGATGCCGTCACCGTTGGCCTGAACGCCGACCCCAGCGATCCCTGGGCCCAAGACCTGCCACGTTGGGAACCCCGCGACGGCTTCTTCGTCCACCGGACTGAGCCCTAACCGTGGCGTGGGCTTCAGCCCGCGAAAAAACCCACGCAAGCTCACCGCGGGCTGCCCCCGTGGCGTGGGCTTCAGCCCGCGAAAAAACCCACGAGAACACGCACCAGTCCGAACAACGGAAACGTCTCGCATAAGCTCGCCCACCGCGGGCTGAAGCCCACGCCACGGGGCACCAATCATGATGGGGTGAACGTGGCGGCCTGGGCAACGTTCAGCCTCCATGCGCCTTCTCCTTCTGCTCCTGTGCACCCTTGGCCTTGCGGCCGCTGATGCGCCCACGCTGTACCAACGCATGTTCCCGCAGGCGGGGCCGGCCCAGGCGCCGTACCAGCCAGCGCGCTATCGCATCCACCTCAACGCCACCACCATGGAAAGCCTCCAAAAGCTGGCCGACCAAGAGCAAGCCCTGTGGGAGCACCTGTATCGCGAACAAGGCGCAGCGGGCCCGGTTGACCCTTTGGTCGCCTATGCCTTTGGTGATGGCGAACGCGCAGATGTCATAGCAGCCGCGCCGCAGTGGACGCAACAGCGGCAATATGATCTGGCCCGATTGCTGGTCGCCGAAATGTACCTCGATGACGCCGCGCCGCTGGTGCGCAGTCTGTGTCAGGCCGACCCGCGCGAGCCCATTGCCCTGCGCGCGGCCTTTTTGTGCGGGCAAGTCCGCCAGCAGCACGCCGCCATCGCCAGCGTTGCCGCAACTGTACCGCTGCATCCCGACTGGGATCTGACCTGGGCCAGTCTTGAAAACGATCCGCATTGGACCGGCGCCCTACGCGCGATTGCGGCAGTTGACTCTTTGCCGCTCGAGTCAGAGGAGGCGGCTCCGGAGTTAGTTGAGCGCCGCGTGACGATTGAACGTGAATGGGCCGAGGGTGAGGTGTACCGCTACGAAGAGGGCGCACTCGAAGACGAAATTCAGGTACTCGACGCCTGGGTCCAATTGCGCCGCGCCCTCGCCACCAGTTGCCCCGGCTTCGGCCTCAATCGACGCGACGACACCTGGCCGCGACGCAAGCAGGTGGTCATCGACCTGAACACCCCCTTCCATGGCCCGGTTGCACTGCGCCTGTATCGCTTTGACGACCAAGCCAACTGGGACTCGAGCAGCCCACAGGATATCCGCACCCTTGAACCGGTCCGCACGTGGGCCCACGCCGGTATGCCGCTCGCCGCCAATAATCGCTACGCCAGCGTGCGCGAGTACATCCCCATCAACAAACTCGAGCACGGCTATTACTTACTGACCGCCCACGCGCGCTACGCACCGGTGCTCGCGTGCTTCCGCTTCAGCCTGGGCGACACGGTGCTAGCCGCCACCGCTACCGAGAGTGAGCTCATCGTCGACGCGGTGCGTCGTGATGGCAGCGACGTCGGCTCGATTCCAATCACCCTCGACATCGACTCGGTCACCCATCGCCTGACGCTTGATGCGCAGGGCCGCGGCCGGATGAGCATCCCAAGCCACACCGAACCGGTCACCATCGACCTGCGCGGTCCTGGCCTCGCTCGCACCACACTCACCACCCCCAGCCGCTGGACCCCCGAGCCCGACCACCGCGTGCTAGCCTGGAATGCGCAGCACCTGATCAAGCCCGGCGAAACCGCGCACTTCGCCGCCGTGATCCGCGATATGGACCTGCAAGGCACGCGCGACGGCGCCGGCAATCGCGCGGTGCCGATTGAAATTAAAGGCAGTGACCACGACATGGCCTTTAGCACCACGGTGCGCGCCGGCGACCAGGGCCTGCTGACCTGGTCGTGGCCAATTCCGGACACCCAAGCCCTCGGCCGTTATCAAGTCTGGGTTGATGGCCAATATGCGCACACGGCCAATCTGACCGTGGCTGAATTTCAACCCGAACGGATTACCTTCAATGCCGGCTTCCGCCATTTTCGGCAACGCCACGATAAGCCAATCCAGGTCAATGCGCATGCACGCTATCTGTCTGGCGAGGGCGTTGCGGCCCCGGTTCAGATACGCATCTGGCACCCGGCGAGCAACACCGTGTTATTCGAGAAGCCCTGTGCGCTCACCGATGGCGCGCTTGAACTGATCCTTCCGGCCCACCCCGAGTTAACCGGGCATTTGCAAATAGAGGCCCACTGCGCCGCGCCCGGCGCTCCGCCGCGGCAAGTCACCGGCAACATGTACCTCAAAGCCGAACCCTTCCTGGCCTACGTGAGAGATGCTCACAGCAATCCGCGCATTGATGAAAGCTATACCATTGGCCTTGACGTCGAGGAATGGACTGGTGAAGACTTGCCCCAGGCCCAGGTGCGCGTGAACGACACCACTGATTGGCACCCCTACGAACAGGTGCCACTCCCCTGCCCCGCCCTCGGCGCACAAATAGCCACCCTCACCGTGCGCTGCAATGACGAAGAGGTGACGCTGTCTCACCGCTATACCATCCGACCCAAACGCGAGCAGTTGCTGATTGGCGATAAGACCCCGCCGCCACAAGTGGTGACCCTCGAAGACACAGGCAGCCATGTTGGGGTTGGGACCGAACAGGCCCACGGCACTCAAAATGCGATCGGCTTCGCGCCACTTGCCGTCACCATTCCCGTACGCCTAGTCGAATACCGCCCGCTGCCAGCATCCATTACCATCGGCCTACCGCGTTGGATCATCTTCAGTGATCCCCAAGCGGTTGACGGCACTATTACGATCACGCCCCATGCTGAATCGCCAGCACCCGCAGCGGGCTATGCGGTTCTCCTCACCGTTTCGCGTGAGGAAATTTTGTACACCAAACGCCTGCGCTTAGGGCCAGGCCAACATGCGATTGCGCTCCCAGCCGAGCGGCATTGGGCACCGGGCGTGATTGTGGATATCGTTGCTATTGATGGCCATGATCTGGTGTCCGACCGTTCATGGGTCGACCTTTTGCCACCCGGCCGCGATCTTGACCTCAGCCTCTCGCTCAACCGCACCAAGTACCGACCCGGTGAAACCGCGCAGGCTGACATCACGCTGGTCGACGGGCTGAAACAACCGGTCCCCGATGCCGTGCTAACCCTGGCCGTCGTAGATGCCGGAATTGACCAACTGGTGCGCAGCGTCTTTGATTTCAACCACAATCTACATCGCCACTGCTGTGGCACTCCCTTCACCCACGCCTTCCGTCATAACCACATCGGCTCCAGCACGATCATGGCCTACGATCATGACTATCCTGCCATGAGCTCGATGCGGTGGTGGTTAGGCGGGCGCGCCGCCTGGGTTGAAAACAATGTCGCGCCGGGCGAGAGACCCGCCGGCGCCCGCTACGGCGGCTCAAGTAGAAGCTCTCTTGGAGTCCAGAACACGCGCACCGATTTCCGGCACTTAGTGCATTGGCAGACCGATCTGCGGACCGATGCCGAAGGCCGCTGCTCCACAACTTGGGCCATGGGCGATGCTTTAACCAAATGGCGCGTGTCCGTGGTGGCAGTCGGCCACGAAGGAGCCAGCGCCAGCACCCGCTACGCCACCACCAGCCAACAGGTTCGCCTGCGCCCAGAGATCCCACGCCTGCTGCGCCAGGGTGACAAGATCCGCATGCCGATTGCCCTGAGCTGCGATGGCGAAGCGGAGCTGAAATCCTTGAGCGCCACATATAGCGCGGTGAATCGCGCGGTTGATGGCGAGGCGGTGCGTGCCCTAAACACCCAACGCCATCACGGCGAGGCGATTCCCAACCTGTGGTTGGGCGACAGCCTACGCGTACCCAGCAGCACCAGTCTGCGCCTCCGCTGCGAGGCCCGCACCACAATCGGCAGCGATGCCACCGAACAAGACATCCCAATCATTCCCGCCGGCGAACCGCGCCGATGGCACGACAGCGGCACCCTCACCCGCAGCAAAACACTGTCTCTGCGTTCATTGGTGCGAGTAGCGAGCGGCCCGTCTGAACTCAGCATCCGCGCCAGCTTTGGCCTCAGCGACGATCTGGACGATGCCTGCGCAGACTTACGGGCATACCCCTACGGCTGCACCGAACAAACTCTGAGCCGCTTTTATCCCGCCGTAATTGCGGCAGCCGCACGTGGCGCGCAGCGCGAGGCAGATCTGCTACCGAACATTGATCGCGGCATCCAACGCCTAGCTGCCCTGCGGCTCCAAGACGGCAGTTGGCCCTGGTTCCAAGGCCGCGCCAGCACCTTCCTCACCGCCTACGCCGTGTCGGCCCTGTGCCACGCGCGCCAACTCGATCGCCTCACCTTTAACCTGCAACCCAGCATTGACTGGCTGGTGCGCCATCCGCCCAGTGAAACCGACAGCCATCGCGCTATCGGTGCCGTCGGGCCACAGGCCTGGTACGCCCAAGCACTCGTGGCCGCCCATCTGGCGGGGTTTCGGGTCGACGAACTGGCCCTGCGCGAAGTCATCACCTGGTGCAGCACCTGCGCAGCTGATCGCCGTGCACCGCTGCGCGAGCGCGCCCTGGCGATGCGGCTGTGCCATCAACTCGATCCCACCAGCATCCCACAGGGCGACCTCATGGGCCTGTTGCGAACCTGCGATCCAGCCAAGAGCCGAGCCGAGCAACTCGCCTGCGCCGACCTGCTCGCTTGCGCCAGTCAGATGGACCTCAACTCAGCGAGCGACCGACGTTTGGCCGAACACAAGATTGAAGAGCTGCTCGCGCTGCGCACAGGCCGCAGTTGGGTCGACACCTTTATGACCGCGCACATGGTTCTCGGACTCGCCGGCTGGCAAGACCGTGATCCAGCCAGCTCCAGCAGCTTGACCGCGATCCTCAACGGCAAACAACTCGGCCGCCTAAGCGCCGGCGACAAGCGCCGGTTGCTGGTCAGGGTAGACGCCAAAGACCTCAAGAAATTGCAACTGAAGCCAAGCGGTGGCGGCACCATCCGCTGGTTCACCAGCCTGCGCTGGCACGGCGAGCGCGCACCCAATCCAGTCGACGCACCCCTCCGCGTCGAGCTGCAACGCGACGCGGAGCCCGTCGGCACACGCTTCGAACTCACGCGCGCCACGGCCAGTGAACTTGAGCTCCTTATCCATGCTGAACAGGCGCTGCCGTTTGCCCTGCTGGAGATCCCCCGGCCGAGCGGGCTGCGGATTACCAAGGTCAGCTGCAAGGGCTTGATCGTCGCTGAGCAACAGGATCGCGATGAACTCACCGCCCTCTGCTTCAATACCATCCCCGCCGGCACCTGGCGAATCCAACTCAGTGTGGTTCCCACCCTAGCTGGCACCCTGCACATGCCCGCGGCGAGCCTGCAATCGATGTATGGCGATGCCGTTCCCTGCGCGGTCAGCTGGCCCGAGACCCTGGTCGTGACGCCCTGACCTCCAGCAGTGCCAAGACTTGAGGCTTGCGAGCTCACGGTTGGTCCCCTAACAGTGGGCAGACACTGAGCCCGATCGGCTCGCTGCAGGAGTCTCGATGCTCGATATCGCGCTTGGCCTACTGACCGTGTTCTGCGCCGTGGCGGTGTTCGCATCCTTCGCCACCGAAACCTACGTACGCCTGTTCGCGGTGCGAGCCCGCTTGATGCGCAAGCGCCTCGACACGCATTTCGACGACGCCAAATGGATCGACGGCGTCCTCGCGAGCTATCGCCGCGTGCACGGCCTTGGCGCCAACCCCACCCGCATCGATCCCGACGGCATTGCCGCCATCATGCACAAAAACCTGCCAACCGCGCCAGAGCGCGTGCGCGCCAAGGTACGTGCCTGGCAACACGAGCAGGGCTCGGGTGACGCGCTGGTCACGCAACTCAGTGGCCTGCGCGCGCAACTCAAAGAAGACAACCTGTGGCGCACCAAACTGCGCCTGTTCTTAGCCGGCCTGCTGCTGGCCATCGCCATCAATGCCGACGCGGTGCGCCTGGTCGGCGGCCTCCAGCATAACCCGGTGTTGGTGCACGCCGCCGCCGCCAGCATGACCGACGACGACCTCGCCAGCGCCGCCAAGGCGACTGGCCACCTGTGGCCACTTATGGGCTGGGGCAGTGACACCACCGGCCCCGATACCAGTGACCAAGGCTGGCCGCTACGCATCCTTGGCTGGCTGATCACGGCCGCTGCCGCAAGTCTCGGCGCGCCGTTCTGGTTTGACCTCCTGCGCATGGTGCGCTCGCGCTCGAAAGGGCCCGGCGAAGAAGCCAAAGAAGAGACCCCAACACCCGAGCGGCCACCAGCAGACGGCACCGCACCAAGCCAGCCCGTGCTCCCACAGCCGCCCTTCGCCGGCTTCGTACCGCAAGGCCCACCCTGCCTCAGCAGCGCCAGCGATCTGGCCGACCTGGCCCGCATCGCCTACCTCGACGACGACGAAGCCGCCGCCGAACTCGCCGCTGCGGGTCTCCAGGTCGTCAGCTTCCTGAATGACACCGCCAACGACACCCAAGGCTTCATCGCCTACGGCCGCGGTGCCATCTTCGTGACCTTCCGCGGCACCGAACCCAGCGGCATCGACGCTGGCACCGATGGCCGTTTTCTGCGCCAAGCCGCCGCCTGGAGCGCCACCACCTGCGAAGTGCACACCGGCTTCAATGAATCCCTGCCCGAGGCGTTGTGGCAAGACATTCTCACAGCCCTCGAAAGCCCAGCCCTGCGCGACCTCCCCGTCTGGTTCAGCGGCCACAGTCTCGGCGGCGCCCTAGCCACCCTCGCCGCGGCCCGCTTGCATCACGCCAAGCAGCGCATCGCCGGCGTCGTCACCATCGGGCAACCCCGCGTTGGCTGCGAATTGTTTGCCACCTGGTACGACACCACCCTCGGCCTACGCGGCCGCCACTGGCGCATCGTGCGTGGGGCCGACCCCGTCACCATGCTGCCCCCAGCCGCCATCGGCTACCGCCACGTCGGCACCCAACTCTACCTCAACCAAGACGGGGGCTTCCGCGAAGCCGCACCCAACTGGCTGCAATACCTCGACACCGCCATCGACGTCATCCAAGGCAAAGCCAGCGAAGCCATCGACGACCACAGCTGCGACGATTACGTCAAAGCCCTCAGCGCGCTGCGGCCAAGCTAAGCCAATCCGGACCTCGGCGTGATTCCGTTTTTACGCCAGGGCGCCAGGGTTGGAGGGGTAGCGTGCAGGACGGACTGGGGGTTCGGCGTCGATATCTACTTTCAGGGTGTGGACCTGGTCTGCGAATTCTTGACCGACGCTGGCGAGGATCGGGGCCTGTATCTTGCACGGGCCGCACCAATCGGCGTAGAAGTCGACCACCACCGGTTGGCTGCTAGCGAGCACCACGGTATCAAATTCGGCGCCGCCAACGGTGGCGATGGCGGGCGCGTCGCTCTCGGTGCCAGTGTTGGCGGTGCAGGCGCTGAGCATCACAGCCGCGATGATGATGGTGGTGATGGTCAGGAAGTGCGTGGCGTGGCGCATGGCGTGGCTCCTCGGG
>JAQIBG010000309.1 GCA_027859175.1 Planctomycetota bacterium
GTTGACTGCGCCACCGTCGAGATCAAAGCCGCCTCCGTCAACCGCGCCGTTAATTGTTTTTTGGTCATGAACCAAGCTGCGCCGAATTGTGACATCAGCTGCACCCCAGGCCCAAATACCCACCGGACCGCCACCAGTCGGCCGCCCGCCACCACCACCATTGTGATGCGCATAGCAGCCTTCAACCAAGCCACCAATGGTGCCCGCCATAATGATCCCCGACCCGCTATGGCCGTCGGTCTTATCTGGGTCGCCCGTTACCCCGGTCACTTCGCAGTCGCGCACCGTGATGTTACGATGCGACTGACTCGTCGCTGAACTCGAACTCATGCCCCAACTAACAATCCCATTGTCTTCGCAGTCGCGCACCAGCGTGCGCTCAATGGTGACGTCAGCAAATCCACTATAGCTGTTATCGGAAGCCCAGGCGCCAACGGTTATCCCGGCATGACAGTTGCGGACCACGCAGTCGCTGATCACCACGTGCTCCAGGCGCGTATTCCCCGCGAGATCATTGTAGAGCCCGATGCCGTTTTTATTGTGGGTGCTGAGATCGCCGCCATCCACCTCCAGTTGACGTATTTCCACGCCAGCGGCGTTATAGATATCAAAACCATTTTGATCCGCACCCGGGCTAATCACCGCACGGCCGGTACCATAGCTGGCAAAACGCACCGGATTAGCGGCGGTGCCAGCGTCCGCCGCGGCAATGACCACAGATCCCGAAAAGCTATCGCCGCCGCGCAGATACACACGGTCGCCCGGGCCGAGGTTGAGCCCATTGAGCTTACTCAAGCTGGCCCAGGGCTTGCTAATCGTCCCGTCGCCGCTGCCGTCATTACCAGCCGTGCTGAAGTAGTAATCAGCGGCAGACAGACTTGCCGCAGGCAGCATCACAAACAGCACTAAGACACCGAGCAGGGCGAGTCGCATAGAAGCCTCCATAAGCCAGTGACCGCACTCGCCCCAGGCGTAACAGGCTTCTTGGATTAAGGCTGCGCGCGATAGACACGCCAGTTTCGGTAGCGCACCGTGCCGCTGCCAGGGCTCGTTCGCCACAACGCAAACATCGTCACACGAGTGCGTTGGAGCCCATCGTCGGCAGGATTGGCGGCCTCTTGCCAATCGCGGCGGGCGAAATGTGACCATGGCAATTGCACTGAGCGCCAGCCAGGGGTGTCATCAACAAAGCTGGCCATGAAGCGCTCACCACCCTTTCCGCGCGTGGCGCTGTCGCAGATCTCCATCACATACACCGTGCCATCACCGAGCCCCTCCCACTCAAGCATGAGGCCATCGCTCTGGGCAATGTCACAGCCGGCGCGCTTCTCGAAGGAAAGCCACGAACCAAAACGCTGAAAGTCGACTCGGATGGCATCGCCGTCATCCACCACTACCGCCATCAAATCGCCGCTATTAGCCCAGCGGGTCCATGGACCACTGTCCTCGGCACCAATCGCAAGCACCGTGCTGACGGCAGACTTTTGCTGCGTCGCAAAAACCACACGCTGCCCAGCCGGCACCACCTCGCTGCGGCCACGGCGATCGTCAACGCGAACCTTGCCCGAACGAACCGCCACCGTGCTGGCGTCTGCGTTGGCGTTAACCGTGAACCGCGTCCCAAGCACCGACACCAGCACCTCGCTGGTTTCAACATGCAAGGCCGCAGACAGCTTGTGCTGACAGTCTACGTCTACCGAACCGGCACTGAGACGACTCCACCATCCACGCTCGGCATCGCCGCTCACGCTCAGCCGGCAATCTGCCGACAGGGCCACGGTGATCCCCGAACCCAACTCAAGCACGGCCGCGCCGTTCGGTGACACCGCCAGGGATTGCCCCTCCAAGACAGCCGCTCCATCCGACAAGGTCACCTGGGTCACGGCATCAAGCACGGTGCCAGCCTGCACCCGCAGCTGCCCCACCGAAGCCAACACCAAACCCGGCGGCTGCATCACCGGCCGCGGTGACGACATCAGCGCACCGGCGGTGACCAAACCAATCCCCACCACGAGCATGGCGGCAATGGCGAGCACCACCCCCACCTGCACCCCGCGGCTGCGCTGCCGCCGTCGGCGCACGCGCTCTTTGACTCTGCCGGCAAATAAGCGCTGGCTACTGCGCAACGTCACGCCCTTGCGCACACGGTTGGCAAAGTCGCTACGTGCGCCGTCAAACACCAGAGAAAGGGCATTGTCGATCTGCAGTTGGGCCGCTAATTGCCGACTCAAGGCCGGATCGTTTTCACAGGCCGCCACCAAGGCCGCAAAAGCCTCGTCATCAAGAGCCTCACGGTCGTCTAACCACATCGCCATAGCCACGTGCGGCTTCATGTCTGCTGCCCCGCAGCCGTCACGCAGCGCCGTAGCTGATCACGCAATCGCATCATCGCCATTCGCACCGCCGCAGCGCTGCGGCCAATGCTCGCCCCAATACTCGCCGCACCCTCGTCACCGGTGTAATAACGCTCCAGCACCTCGCGCTCGTCGCTGCTCAGCCTATCTAGGCAGCGCACCAACTGATCGAGCATGCTATCGTCTGCGACCAGCGCGCTGGGGCAGGCGGTGTGCTCCAGATGGCGAGCAAAGCGCTCCCGCAACGCGGCCTGACGCCCACGACTACGAAACAGACCCCGCGCCTTATTGCGCGCAATCCCTTTAATCCAAACGAGTTCTGCCACCTCTTCGGGTCGCCGGTCGGCCTGGAAGTAGTAGTCGACAAAGGCCTCTTGCGCCAAGTCATCAACCATGTCCAGCGCCACGCCCATGCCGCACAGGTAGCTGCGCACGGCGTCGCCATGCTGCTGCAGACAGCGTTCAAGTGCCACGTCATCCATCGGGGCGAGATCCTCTACCCAATGATGACCGCAGGTGTGGTCGGTGTAACTGGATTTTTGGGCCAGGTGGCGGTCCGAGACCGGTGCGGCACACTGGTCCTAGGTCCTGGGACGCCTGCAAGCAGGCTTAGACGCGGGGCTCCGCCCCGATACCCCGCCGAGTGTCTTCGTAAGACCGGCTGTCCCTACGACCCAAGCGCCGCAAGGCGCGTACCAGGACCCAGGACCGGTACGGCACACTGGTCCTAAGGTCCTAGGCCGCCTGCAAGCAGGCTTAGACGCGGGGCTCTGCCCCGATACCCCGCCAATGCCTTCGTGTGATCGGCTGTCCCTACGACCCAAGCGCCGCAAGGCGCGTACCAGGACCCAGGACCCACCCCGCTCACGCAGGCTTGGGATCCAGACCGGCTACGCTATCGTCATCGCTCTCGGGCTGAGGCTTCTCAACCACCTCCGCTGCTTCTTCGTCATCACTCGATTTATCGATGACCACGGTGGGCACACGGGGCTCGATCTGGCCACCGTTCATCAATACATCGACCTGAGCCGCCGTCAGGGTCTCGTGCTCAAGCAGGGCCTCGGCCACGCGGGTCAGGGCCTCGGCGTTATCGTCGATCATTTTCTCGGCGCGCTTGTATTGCTCATCGATGATCTTGCGGACCTCTTCATCGAGTTCGCGATAGGTTGCCGCACTGGCGTGCACCACCTGATCGGTATTGCCGAACATGTCTTGGCGATCGGTGTACTTGATCGGGCCCATCTTGTCAGACATGCCCCACTCGTAGACCATGCCGCGCGCGATACTGGTGGCGCGCTCGATGTCGTTAGACGCACCCGTGGTGATGTCACCACAGAAGCGATCTTCGGCAATGCGACCGCCAAACAACTGACAGATATCGGCATACAGCTTGCGACGCGAGTGCGTATAGCGGTCTTGCTTGGGCAGCATCATGGTGGCACCCAAGGCCCGACCACGCGGGATGATTGAAACCTTGTGCAGGTCTTCGCAGTCTTCCATCACCGCCTGAATCACCGTATGCCCAGCCTCGTGGTAGGCGGTGATCTTGCGCTCATGCTGCGGCATGTGCTGCGAACCGGTTTTCTTCTCACGACCAAAAGCCACGCGATCGCGCGCGTACTCGAGATCGATGTGATGCACCGCATCTTTCTCATGACGGGCCGCGTTGAGCGCGCCTTCATTGATCAGGTTCTCTAGGTCAGCACCTGAAAAACCGGGCGTGCCGCGCGCGATCGTCGTCATATCAACGTCGTCAGACAATTTGACCCGCTTGGAGTGCACCGCGAGAATCTGTTCGCGTCCAGCAATGTCGGGCAAGTTGACGTGGATGTGGCGATCAAAGCGCCCCGGGCGCAGCAAGGCCGGATCCAACACATCAACGCGGTTGGTAGCCGCAATCACGATCACCTTGTCGTTGCTGTTGAAGCCATCCATCTCAACCAGAATCGCGTTGAGGGTTTGCTCGCGCTCGTCATGGCCGCCCGAACTAACGCCGGAGCCACGTCGACGCGCCACCGCGTCAACCTCGTCGATGAAGATAATGCAGGGCGCATTGTCTTTGGCCTGCTGGAACAAGTCGCGCACGCGCGACGCACCAACGCCAACAAACATCTCAACAAAGTCAGAACCGGAAATCGAATAGAATGGGACGTCGGCCTCGCCGGCAATCGCACGTGCGAGCAGGGTTTTACCGGTACCGGGCGGGCCCACCAACAGCACACCACACGGAATCCGACCACCCAGCTTCTGGAACTTGCGCGGTTGGCGCAAGAACTCGACCAACTCTTCGACTTCGTCTCTGGCCTCATCGATTCCAGCCACGTCTTTAAAACTCTTCGAGGTCTTGCCCTTTGAGACCAGCATGGCGCGGCTCTTGCCGAAACTCAGCACGCCGCCGCCTTGGCCGATCCGCCGGAACACAAAGAAGTACAAGGCCACGATCACCAGACCGAAGATCACCAGCTGCGGCAAAATGCTCGACCACGCGCTGTCGCCCTCCACACCGTGGACCAGGGTTTTGCCCTTATCGCCACGGGCTTCGTTGCCGGCATCGTAGGCGGCTTGGTACAGGCGATCGTTTTCGCCGCTCAAGGGGCGCCCAAAGGGGTAGTTGACCTGAACCTTGCGTTCAGCGCCACCAGTCTCCTGCAGGTAGATCGCATAGGAGCGACCCAAGGTTACTTCGGCCACCTCACCGCTCGCGAGGGTCTCCAGGAAGTTGGACCACTCTTCGGTACCGGCACGCATCTGCCGGGTCATCCACAGGGTAAACAGCAGCAGACCGACAAAGGCGATCACCACTGGCAGTAGACCGCGTGGTTTGGGGGGCTGCGGCTTCGGCTGCTCAGGCATCCGATCCTCTCTCCTCAAGGGGCGTCGAAACAAGCCCGGGACAACTGTCCCAGGGCCGCGCTAGGGTAGTGCTGGCATCAACAATGCCAGCACCACCAAGAACGCTACGTGTCAGACGCCCACCTTGTGGGCTGCTTTCAGCGCCGCCGCCGCCGTCCGCGCCGCCGTGCGGATCCGCCGTCACCCAAAATGGCCGGCTCGGGGTCATCTTTAATCGGGTCGCTCATCGCTGTCGTCGTCGCCTGGACCTCATCGGTCATCATGCTGTCCATCGCCTTAAAGGCGCTTTCTTGGCGCTCAGCATGCTCGGCCTGCAAGGGGATCTGACGTGCTGCTATAACCGTGGGATCAGGGCCAATGCCCAGTTCATTGCGCCGAGCCTGGATTTCAGCGTCTAAGAAGCGCAATAACTCACCATGCCGCAAGAAGGCCTCGCGTTGCCCTGGCGAGAGATCGTCGATGCCCAATGCCGGGCGCTCGCCGCGCGCCAACTGCTGCATCCAGGCCGCCGGCAAGCCAAGGCCGCCTTGGCCCTCGAGGGCCAAGCGGCCGGCCAGTTGCAGCAGTTCGTCGCGCTGCTGCATCAGGCCGTCGAGCACGGTGTCGGCCTCATCCTTGCGCCTGAACACCTTGCCGACCTTTTTCAGCAAGCCTTCACGCTGCGGCTCAGGCAGCTCAACTGCTGCCATCCGCGAAGCACTGATTCGACGCGAGGTGCGGCTGCCGGCCGTGGGCGTCGGGTCTTCACTCATGATTGGAGCCGCGGCCGCATAGACTGCGGCGCCCTGCTTAGTCGGGCTTGGGGCTACCGAGGGATTGGCGGCAGTTTCATCTTTGCCTTCAATCGACTCGTCAAAGCTTTCGGTATGCTCGACATGGGCCTCAAACACCATCTTGCCAACGCGCACCTGGTCACCATCAGTGAGCACAGCATGGCGCGTCACGGTGCCGTTGACCTCACTGTCAACCGGGCTTGAGTTGGTGAACATCATGCCCTCAGGGCTCAGCGCAAAGGCCAGCCGGCCGGCCACCCCGCCCTGACGGCGAACATCCAACTGCAGGGGCTTACCTGCGGCGAGCAGGAGCTCTTTGCCCTGATGTGGGCCTTCAAGACATCGGATCGATGAGGGCATGGGAGTCTTAGCGTAGCAATGCCGCCAAGCCCATCCAGCGATGAGTGCGCTTATCAGTGCACCATCAACACAGCTGACAAACACAGCGTGGTGCGGGGCTTGCAATCTGGCACCATGCTGCGCGTGCCTGAACTGCCCGAAGTTGAAACCGTCCGCACTGGGCTGGCCCACCTACTGCCAACGCCGTGCAGGATCCAGCGCCTTGAACTGCGCCGACGCGATCTGCGCCGCGAAGTGCCAGCCAATTTGCCGCGATTAGTCAAAGGACAGGCCATCACTGCCCTGCGACGGCGAGCTAAGTTCCTCATTTGGGACCTGGAGCGCCACAGCCTGATCAACCACCTGGGCATGACGGGCTCATGGCGCGCCGTTACCGGCACCAGCGACAAGCGTCGGCACGACCATGTAGTGATCCACCTCGCCGACGGCCGTCGGCTGGTATACCACGATCCGCGTCGCTTTGGCCTACTCGACGTGGTGGCGCACGAATCCGAAGACCAGCACCCCTGGATCGCCACCTGTGGCCCCGAACCGCTTGATCCCACGCAGTTCACCCCGGCCTACCTCGCTGGGGCCTGCGCCAGACGCCGTTGCGCGATCAAGGTCGCCATCATGACCAACGCGGTGGTAGTGGGGGTCGGCAATATCTACGCCGCCGAAGCCCTGTTCCGGGCTGGCATCAAGCCGCACACCCCGGCCGGCTCGGTCTCCAAGCCACGCATCGCCCGACTGGTAACCGCGATCCGCACCGTCTTGAGCGAGGCCATCGCTGCCGGCGGCTCTACTATTAAAGACTTTCGCCAAGCCGGCGGCAGCAGCGGCTATTTCCAGACCCGCTTCGCCGTTTACGGCCGCGATGGCCAAGACTGCACCGCCTGTGGCAGCACGCTCAAACACGCGGTGTTGGGGCAGCGCGCCACGGTGTGGTGCCCGCGCTGTCAACGCTAGCCATGCCGCGGGCAACATGACGCCGAGTAGCCTTGAAATTGGCTTAGCCACCATGTAACTAACTCATGCCCCAACACGCCGGACTCAGCGCAGCCACCTCGATCAGCGGCAACGGCCGATACCGTGCCCAAGCCGGCGAATCGGTGCTGGCCTTGGCCACCTGCGCGTGGCGCGGTCATGAACTCGTCACCATTGGCGACCCCGGCCATCCGCTGTGGCGACCTGAACTCCCACTGAGTTACCGCTGCACCGAACGCGCCCACGATTGGACCGGTCGCCGCCTGTGCTATCGCTGGCGCGGCGGCGGGCTGGATCTTGACCTACGCACCACCCTCCCCTGCCTGCCACGCCGCCAGCGGCGCCGAATGGCGCAGCTGGCGCAATCTCGAAACCGGCGCCACATCCACCTTCCTGTGCGAATCGGACGCCCACGGCGGTCGACTGTTCGTGGTTGACGCAGCCCCAATGCCGTGGCTGGTGGTGGCCTCGGCCCCGATCACGCACATCCACATCACCAGCCACATGCATTACCGCTTCGAGTTCGCCGAGGCGGGTGCGAGTCTGCTGCTCGTGCCGCTGATTGATCGCGCCGACATTCCTGACGACCGCCGCCGCCAAGCCATGTGGCGCGACCTGGTGGCGCAGCCGCCGTGCGACGCCAACGAAACCTTCACCAGCGCGCGCGACCACCTCACCATCACCGGCACCAGCACCGGCGCCAAACGCGCACCGCTGCCCTGGTGGCTCACCTTGCTAGGTGAGCGCGACGGCCTGGTACGCCTCAACGCCGCACCCACCACCCTGGTGCATGGCGTGTGGGGGCCCTATGCCCTGGCCGCCGGCGCCAGCTGGAAAGCCAGGGTGGCAAGCACCTGGATCGACCAACGGCCCGAGCCCAGTCGCGCTGTCACCGGCCCCCTGTCGGCGCCGCCAGATGAGCTCGCCTACGCCGGTGATGCCACATGGGAACTCGACGAACCGATGGACCAACTGCTGGCGCTGCGCAGCTGGGCTCCGCTGCTGGCGATAGCGCCCGACCCACTCCAGCAAAGCCTGATCAAGCGGCTACCGGTGCCCTCGGCGCGCGCGATACGCGCCGCGGTGGAACACCTGCGCGAACCGGTTTCCAAGCTGCCCTGGGGCCAATGGCGCTCGATGTGGGCCCACAACGGTGACGCCTGTTACGACCCCGACTGGTACAATGGCCTCGCCATATCGGGCCTAGCGCGCGCCGTTGAATCGGGCGTTGAAGCGATCGCGGCGCCAGCCCGGCGCGCGGTCGCCGGCTGCAAACGTGAGCGCGCCGCCCTGATCGGCTACATGAGTCTGTTTCAAGACTGGGCCCTGTGCTCAGCCTTCAGCGACCCGCGCGGCTGGATGTGGAACGCCGACTGCTGCCACAACGGTCTTGAAGGCGTGCTCGCCGAGAGCCGTTTGCGTCAGGCCGAAGGTGACACCGACGGCGCACAGTTTCTTCGCTACGTGGGCGCACGCAGCGCCATCGGCCTGCGCGCCGCGCTCGAGCTCCCGGCTTGGCGCGCCGAGCGCAGCCGCCAACAAGTACACCCCCAGGCCTGCACCCTCACAACCCGCAGCATGACCACCTGGAGCCTCACCAAGGGCATCACCCCGCGCGACGAGGCCCCGCCGCTCGCGGTGCAGGGGCTATCTACCGTTCGCAACATCACCTGGTGCACCGGCGCCACCCGCAATCCCTATGCCCTGGCCGGCACCAATTGGCAGTGGAACGCCCTGCTGCGCGATCACCTCTCAGCCGGCGCCAAGCGCAAGCTCACCACCTGGTGGCAACGCGAAGAGGCTGGGCGCTATGCCGACTGGGTTGCAGCCTACCTCGGAACCGATTGGCAAGCCCGCGCCAAACGCGGCGACCAAGAGGCCCGGATCCAAGCCGCCGTGTTCTACCACCTAGCGCCCGAGGTGGCATTCCGGCTATGGGCTCTGGGCGAGCGGCCGTCGGCAATTGAAGCGCGTTGGGCCACCCCACTCAATCTGGCCGAACAACTCATCCTGCGCAGCGGCATGAAGCTCACAGCTTGTGCGCCCGGCAAGTGACCCAAGCTGCGCCAACCATGGCCCGGATTGTACGCGCACCAATCTATCAACAGCTCAATGCCGCCCTGCGCGCTTTGATCACCGGTGGCGACTACGCAGCGGACAGCAAGTTCCTGACCGAGCGCGAGGTCGCCGAGCGCTTTGAGGTGAGCCGCCCAACGGCGAACAAGGCTCTGTCGAGCTTGGTCGCCGAGGGTCTGCTCGATTTCCGCAAGGGCGTGGGCACCTTTGTGCGCCCTGGGCTCGGCTTTGACCTGCGCGAATTGGTGAGCTTCACCGCGCGGGCTGAGGGCGCCGGCAAGCAAGCCAGCACCCGCGTGTTGTCGTTCGCGCGCTGCGACAGCAACAAGGCACCAGCCGCTGCGCGAGATGCGCTGAACACCGGCACCGTGTTCGCCCTGCGGCGCCTGCGCCTTGCCGACAACCAACCCGTGATTCTGGAGCAGCGCTATGTTGCCGCCGCGCTGTGCCCGGGTTTAACCAAGGCCCAGAGTGCCGGCTCAATCTACGCAGCGTTCACCGACACCCACGGCCTGCACATTGGCGGCGCCGACCAACAATTACGCGCCGTTGCCTTAAATGCCAAAGACGCCGAACTCATGGACCAGCCCGCCGGTAGCCCAGCGCTCGAAGTCACCGCTGTTGGCTATACCGGCGACCAGCAAGCCCTGTGGTGGGAACGCACCCTGTATCGGGCCGATGCCTACGCTTTCACCGTGCACCTCGGCCCGCCGCAAGCGACCGGAGCGGTTGACAGCTAAGCCGGCATCGTGCGCGGGTCGCCGCGGTTAAGCCAGCCCACCGCGCAATCAAAATCCTCAAACACCGCCACCTCAATCGGGCTCTCGGTCAGAATGCGATGGCACACGTAGGCCGTGTCTAAGGTTTCTTGCATGTGGCTGTAGATGGCCCAGCGCGTGTGACCGCGCTCGCCCGCAAGCGCGCCGAAGAAATTACGATAGGCGAGCGTGCCATCCGGATCGAAACGAATCGTGGTGGCCGGAAAATCAACCAGTGTGTAACAATCTGGGTGAAAATCCGGATGATTGCGCACGTCCATGATGCCTGCGATCAGCTCATCAAGCGAGTAGCTTCCCGGCCCACGAAACCAGACCAAACCCGGGTCGGCAAACACATCGAAACTGAATCCAGCGGCCGTCATTGCCCGAGCTTTCCGCAAGCGCGCGCTTACGCCATCCATTCTAGGCAGTCTTGGATCCGACCGTCCCAATAGGTCCAGTCATGACCGCCGGCCTGCGTTTCATACTCGATCGCCAAGCCTTCGCGTCGCATGGATGCAATACTTCGCTCATTGAGATCGAAGAGGTGATCATCACGACCGCAGCACGCAAACAGGCGGGGCATCTGAGCACCGGCCTGATGACGCCGCCGAGCTTGATGTAACAGATCGTCTTCACTGCGCTCAATAGCATCGGCACTGCCATAAACGCTGAGCCATATCTCAGCGCGGCTTGGGCAGCTGAACTGCTCGCGCATGTCGTGCGGATATAAGAACAGCGCACCCGACAGGCTGGCGGCAGCGGCGAAGCGCTCCGGGCGATTCAGTGCCAACTTGAAAGCGCCAAAGCCGCCCATCGAGATACCAGCCACATACCGCTGCTCGCGTTCGGTTGCCACCGGCAGCCATTCCTCAAGCATCGCGGGCAACTCGTCACTGATATAATCCCAATAACGACCACCCGCCGCCATATTGGCGTAGCAACTCTGGTGCACCGCTGGCATCACCACGGCCCAGCGCAGTTCGGCAACGTAGCGCTCAATCGCGCTGAAGCGGAGCCAACTGGTATGATCGTCACTGCTGCCATGCAACAACCATAAGGTTGGATAGCGGCCCCCAACCGGCGCGTCTTCAAAACGCCGCTGCGGCAAAATGACGCTGCAGCTGGTTTGAAAGCCCAGGCTATCGGCATAGTGATCGATCGTCAGGAGGGCCACAGCCCCGCATGATCAACATGCGGGAGCGACAACTCAAGCGTGGTTCAGCCGATCAACCGCGTCATGTGTTGAATGCACAAATGAAGGCGTCGAGCAAGGATTGCTCGCTGTCGTCGACACGCTGATCGGCATTGGCCAAGTGGTCGGCCAACAGGTACACCGCGCGCCGCAGTTCAGCGCGTGGCATGGCGCCGGCCAGATCGTGCGCCAAGGCCTCGCCGGCACCGGCTTCAATCCGAGCCTGCACCACTACCCGCTGTTCGGCGATGAAACGGGCCAGCGCCAGTTCATCATCCCAGCCGCACCGCGTGGCAACCGCATCGAGCACGGCCGTTTCTTCACTCGCAGTGCGACCGTCGGCCGCGCTTACCGCCAACAGGGCGCTGATCAGAGCCTTCTGCTCGTCGCGCGTGAGCGTTGCAGGCAGCTCGTGCAGGTGGAGTTGGGTGATCGCATCAAACATGGTGCCGTCTCCTTATACGCCGCAGCGTAGCGAGCTCGCGCCAGCAGCGCTGCACGATGTCAGGCTGCGCACCAGCATCCATGCCGCACACCCGGCTATCGCGCTGCGTACAGACGTTCGGCCTCGGCCAAATGCGCGGGTGTGTTCACGCCGAGCACCGCGCCGGGATCCTCCGACACCACCATCGGCACCGTGCGGCCTTCTTCGACCAGCATTTTCGGCACATCGGTGAGATAATATTCGCCCTGGCTATTATCGGGTCGCACGCTGCGCAGACAGCGGAACAGCTCGGCGCGATCAAAGGCATAAATGCCCGAGTTGATCAGGTTGATGGCCAATTCCTCGTCGCTGGCATCCTTATGCTCAACGATACGAACCAAGTTTCCGGCCTCATCGGTCACCATGCGGCCGTAGCCACTGGGGTCGGCCATGCGCGCCGCCACCGCGGTGCACGCAGCACCCGACGCGGCATGCCGCTCGAGTAGAGCCGTCAGCAAGGAAACCGGCACCAAGGGCGCATCGCCACACAGCACCACCACGGTATCGCCACGTACCGCAGACTCGGTGACCAACACCGCATGCCCAGTGCCTAACTGTTGATCCTGCAATACGCAGCTGACGTCGTCGCCAGCCACCACCTGCTCCACCGCTTCTCGCTGGTGGCCAACCACCACCACCTGCTGACCAATACCCACCGCGCGGCAGGTATCGAGCACGTGCAGCACCATCGGCTTGCCGGCCAACTCATGCAGGACCTTGGCTTTGTCAGAGCCCATGCGGGTGCCCTTACCGGCAGCAAGGATCACGGCGGAAACAGCGTCATAACTCATGGCGGAGCATGCTGCCGCCCGGAGTGATAACTCAAGGCGTTACGACGCGTCGTAAAAACTCAACCGCCACGCCCGATGACTCCGCGCGGAAATCGCTGCGCGCTCGGCAATGCCATGCCCAGGCACCCACACCGCGCCGTCGCCATCGGCCACCACCGGATAGCGCCGTCGTGCCTGCGCCGGCACGCCGCGATCGGCCAGATAACTGAACAAGGTTTTGCTCCCTGGAGCGCCCAAGGCCTGCCAGCGCTCGTCTTCCCGCGCCGGCCGTACCAGCAGATCGCCACGCAAGACATCGACGTCGAGTATGGCCTCATTGGGCGGCAGGGCGCTCACGCGCGGAACGCCAGCAGTCACCGTGAGCGTGCCCATTGGGCAGTCGGTTTCGCCCGGCATGGTCAGCCAACAGGCCTCCCAGGGCTGACCATCGGTGCGCTCCCAGCGGATTTCCTGACCGGTTGACCACAGACTCATCACGCCCAAATCGAGCCGACGGCCGGGCGCACCCACAGCCAAGTCGGCCATACGCGCAATCGTGGTGCGGTTGATCGGCAGGGCGAGTTCAGCCGCCAGGCGGCGCCACAACAGGCCCTGATCTTCCTCGCTAAGTCGGCGCACATCTCGCAGCGGCACCTCGCGCTGCCCAGCCCGCCACACCTTACTCAGGGCACGGTCATGACCTGCCAGCGCACGCTGGGCGACAATCGCCCGGCGGGCAAATTCATCGGCTGTGCCCGGCGTTGCCTGCTCCCATTGCGCCAGCACTTCGTGCCGAATGCGATTGCGGGTAAAACGTCGATCCTGATTGCTGGCGTCTTCGCACCAATCGAGCCCGCGCCGCCGCAGGTGCCCGCGCAGGCACGCCGCTGACACCCGCAGCAATGGCCGCACCACCGCAAGGCCGCCAGCCGTATCGCGCCGCTCTGGGATACCGGCCAAGCCGATCGCATCACAGCCGCGCAATAAATTCATCACCACGGTTTCAGCCAGATCACCGCGGTGATGCCCGGTGCAAATCGCTTGGCAGTTCCACGCCCCCGCCACCGCCTCGAGTCGCAGGTAGCGTTCATCTCGGCCGGCCTGTTCCCAGGCAACGCCACGAGTTTCGGCAACCGCCGCCACATCAATCGCTTCGCTCACCAACTCCACCGCGTACCCACGCCGGCGATAGCGCGCCACCCGCGCCGCCACGAAGGCTGCGTCGGCATGTGCCTCGGGGCGCAAACCATGATTGAGATGGTACACCACCACCCGGTAGCCAAAGCGCAGCAGCAGATCGAGCAGGGCACAACTGTCAGCGCCCCCCGACACCGCCACCACCACGCGCGACACGCCAGGCAGCAAGCGACGACACGCAGCGGCAACCTGCCGCTGGTAATCAGCCCGGCGCTGGAAACTCACCTGATGCCCGTTGCCGCATCGTACGCGAGGTCATGAGGTCTACCAAGCGCGGCAAAATAGTTTTGGCTTGTCCCATCAAATGCGTGACGCCATCAACCTGCGACAGCGGCGTTGGCTGTGGGTTGACCTCCACCACCGGCGCACCAGCCAAGGCGAGCTCGGGCCCGATCGCAGACGCCGGCTGCACCAAAGACGACGACCCAATCACCAAACAGGCGTCGGGGTCAAAATGTTCGATCGCGCGCAGCGGACCATCCGGCAACGGCTCACCAAACCACACCGAGCCCGGGCGTACTGGCGCGCCGCAGCGCGGACAGTCGAGGAAGCTGCGACCATTGGCGTCATCATCCCGCACCGCCCAGCCACAGTCGCCACTGCAGCGAGTGATGAATAAGCTGCCATGCAAGTGGAGCACCGGCTGCACCCCAGCCCGCTCGAGCAGGTCGTCTTCATTGGTGGTGGCCACCAGCACCCGCTTCGGCAAGGGAAAGTGCTGCTGCAACAGGGCGAGGGTCCGCTGACCCGCATGCGGATCACAGCGCGCGATATGCAAGCGCCGCTCGCGATACCACTCCCACACCTCATCTGGATGCTTCTTGAAAGCCTCCGGCGAGGCGAGGTCTTCCGCACGCTGGCTGCGCCACAGCCCACCCTCATCACGGAAGGTGGGAAC
>JAQIBG010000263.1 GCA_027859175.1 Planctomycetota bacterium
GCCCGACCCAGCCGGATTCGGGGTGCTACCTGAAAACATATAGCCAGACACGGGGTCGGCACGGTACGCGATGACGCCGCCCAGGGCTGGGATCTGTCGTTGCAGCATGGTCACGGGGTTTGCGCCACTGGCACCAATCGCACTTAGGCCCCGAGACACCACATCGCAGCGCTGTTGCAGGTCGGTAATCCGCGCCTGCTGGCGAAGCTTGCCGGCCATTGGCAGCAACAGCGCCACCAGCAATCCAATCACCGCCACCACCACCAGCAGTTCGATCAAGGTGAAGCCGCCGCGTTTACTGCGATGCATCAATACACCTCCACCGTCACCACATTGTCTTTACGGCCATCACGATCGTCACCCGCAACGCTGCCATGCGGATCGGTTTGATAACGGCCATCCTGACCCGGATGCACCGCAAACACGCCGTCAAGACCGGCGCTCATCACCACCGGGTTGTCACGGTCGACGCTGTACAACAACTCCCGCCCCCAGGCATCGTACAGGGCCAAGCCACGCAAACGGTAGCCGCGCCACTGCCCACCGTCAGCCACCATCCCCGGCTTCCAAGCAGCCGAGGTATTGCCATCGGCCGCCACCCGGCCCTGAGCCAACAAGCTGCCGGTCGTTTCGTCATCGGCCTCGTGCAAGGCCCCGAGTTCGCCCAACTCCTTTTGCGCCACGCCAAGGCCTAGGTCATGGGCGATGGCGCGTCGATAGTAGTCGAGGCACTGTTGCCGAGCCGGCGTGGCACTCGTCAGCTCAAGGGTCGGCGTATACGCGTAGCCCTGCTGAGCGTCCAAGCGCCGTTGGAGACTTCCTGCAGGGGCTGATACGATGCGATAGGCCGTCACCGTCGTAAGCGTCGCCGTGGTCGCCGTGGTCGCGTCCGCTGCCGGGGTTCCAAGTAAACCCACCGCACCCACCACGCCAATGCGCTCGCGCTCAAAGCCATACAGCAAGGGCAGCGAGCTCGCGCGCGCATCGGCAGCGCTCCCGCCGCTATAGCGGTCACTACCGAGCAACAGCGCAGTGCGCGGCGGCGTCGCCTGATGTGGCTGGATACCAGAAAATACCGTCCCTGTGGTCGACACCACGGCACCGGCGGTCAGCAACACCGTCGCCGGCCCTGGCATCAGACTAGCGCTGCCGCGCACAAACAGCGGACGCCCAAGGCTCGGCACCTCAGCGCTGCCGGCCAAAGGATGCTCAGACGGCTGCGGTAGGGCTCCGCCCTGAGCGCGCACCAAGGCCAAGCCAGCCATAGCCTGGGCGATGATCGCCTCGGTCTGCGAGCGCTTGCTGCGATCACGCATCATCGCCACACCGGCCAGCATCAAGCCAGCAAGAAGCGCCATCAGTGACACCACCACCAACATTTCAATCAGGGTAAATGCGCGACGCATCACCATACCGGCGGCTCACGATCCAGGCGCTGCACCCATTTAATCGTCCCCATGGCATTGCGGACCACCAAGCGCGTATAATCGATGCTCTGAACCCACCGATAGCGGTCATTCCCGCCCGGCGGGAAGCCCCAGTCTGAATTATAGTCACCAGAGCCTTCGGCCCTAAAGTTCATGCCGATGTGTTTGCCATAGCGCGGGTGAGACCCATTCCCATTCCACGGCAAGGCGGGTGGCTGCGGAATCACCACTGGATTCACCGTCGCGATGTAGCCCAGCTCGTCGAGCTTGCCGGTCGTGGTATAATACTGATTCATACCGCTGGCCGCATCGGTGTCTTGCGTGTACACGGATGCCGCGCCGCCATTGACCTGCGGGCTCCACTCGATCCGGAACCACAACAGTGACTCTTCGCGCCGCACTTGATCAAAATAGTCTTCCGAATGCATAAACAGCCCAGCCACGGCATCGCGCTGCGCGACGGGCAGGGCCTCGATTTCCGCCCAACTACGCCAACCACGACTGGCACCCGCCCCGCAGGTCACGATGAAGGTGGCCGGCACCTTCGACATGTCGACCGTATCATAAAACAGGGGTCTGCTCGCGCCGCCGTCACCGGGATCGTCGTAATCACGGTCGCCGTCGTCGCGCCACATGCCGTCACCATCGCGAAATTGTTCCGGCTCGCGGAACACGCGGAACCAAGCCAGACCTTCAGTCCCGCTGCGTGGCCGAGCATCTTCGGCCGCAAAACCGGCCGCTATGCTTGCCGACGGTGCCACCGCGCCTGGGTCCCAGGTGCCATCGGCGTGGGCCATGAAGCTCGCGCTCGCACCGGCATTGACCATCGACTGATCAAGCCCGGCTGGCCACGGCTCGGGATTTGGGAAGCGGGCCCAACTGCGCCAATCGCTGGTATAGGAGCCACCCGAGAGCACGCCTAGATCACTCAGTTCGGCATCGGCGGTCGGCATCGGGTTGTAGCGCGTGCGCGCACTCACCGCATGTTTGGGTTTCTCCATCACGTAGATATCACACCGCGCGATGCCGCCTTCGCGCGGAAAGGCCTGAGCCGAGCCGCCGGTGCTGCGAGCGGGCTGCAAGCTCGCACCAAAGGGATCAGCCGCCGTGCTCACCGCGCGCGGCCCAACCCGGCTACCCCCCGCCAAACCACCAGGCAATTGCTCACCACGCACATCAACCCAACCAAAGGATTCGCTACCCCAGCCAAGCCGCGCTGTTTCCTGGACGTAATTGCATGCCGCATACAGCATCATGCGTGCCTGCATGCTGCGCTGCACCTGCGCCACATCGTCGCCGCCGCGTCGCATCATACTCAAAAACACAACCGCCAATGACACCAGTAGGGCGGCAATGCCCGCCACCACCACCAGCACCACACCTGAGCGATACGAGTCACCAGCTTGCATTGAGACGCTCCCCCTGCCACACACCATGACTCCAAGCACGCTGACCGCGGGCGCCACGCAAGGTGGTGCCGAAACAGTGGAAACCGAGTTTCATCTGACTGCCGTTCTCGGTGTCGTTCACCGACACCTCGCAGTAATTATACGGCCGCATAAATACCCACATGCGCCGCATGGTGGCCACAACCTCGGGGTAGTCTGCCGGACGTACCGCAGCCACTAAACTGTCGACACGCAGGTGCAGCGCAATTTGATCAAAATCGCCATTCGGGCTCGGCGCACCGCGGCGGAATTCGCCCGAGGCCGCTACCGCAGCCGCACGACCGACACCAACTCCAATAATCGCAAGCACCTTGCCCTGGCTCTGCAAGCGAGACAGCTCCGGCCACGGCACATTGTGGTTATAGCGCGAAATGGAGCCATCACGTTCGTGAGAAAACGGTAGTACCATGCTTTGTTCCTTGCCGTCATGCCGGTACCAACCGTATACAGTACCCGGTGGCAAGAGCTCCACCGCCGCATACACGCCGCCATGGCGCGCCACCGCATGAACCGCATTCGGCAACCAGCGTCGGTAGTCAGATCCTGGTCGCGCGGGGTCTTCCAAGGCCAAGCGCTGGAGCGTCTCGTAGGCACCAAGGCTCCAACTGCCATCATTGCCCATCATCACGAAGGGGCCACGGTACCAGGTACGATCTTGGTCGACGGTCCAGTTGGCAAAGTCCGTTAGGCCGGGGTCACCGGTCAAAGCGGGGATAGAACCATACTTGCTGGAGTGTCCGACGGGGAAGGCCGATGGGCCTGCCCACGGCGCCGAAAAGTCCCACGCCTTAAACGGCCCCTGCGGCCCACGGTTGTCATGCCCAGCCCATTCGGTTTTTGGGTCGACAATCCAGCTACCGCCTGGCTTGGCGTGGTAATAATTCCTGGTGAGACGGTCTTGGCTGGTACCTGGCGCGTCGTAGTTAAACCAGAAATCGACTTCGTCGAGGCCGTGCTGCAAGCCAACCCGGAACGCATCATTCTCGCGCGCCAAGCGCGTACACACGCTCATCGTCTGCTGCGCGGTCCGCACCGCCGCCACCGCGCCCAGCAGCACCACGGTAGACAGGGCCATTGCGATCGTCAGTTCTATCAGAGTCATTGCGCGCTGTCTCATTGCCGCAGGCTCCCCGGCAAGCGCCGGTCGTAGAACAGATACCGCCCAACCAACTCGGCGCGCATGCGCTTGCTGGCCGGCACTTGGCCTTGATCAAAGCGGTCGTTGCCATTGCGGTCGGCGCCAAAGCGGCCGAGTTCACGCCAATGGCGATCCACCGTTGCCGGATTAAGTGTCCAGGGCAAATCCTGCGTAACCCAATACCGCGGGCTGCGATCGGTTCGGGTCGCGTCGTTGAAGGCCACCTCCCACTCGGGGTTCTGCACCCGGGCCTGGGCCAAGTGCGACATCTGCGAGTTGGTATCGGCCTTACTGTTGACCATCGGCGTGATCCCCATCACCCAATCGAACTCATGCCACGCACTAGCGCCACGCCGCGGCAGCAGAGGCGCTCGACTCGAATCAAAGGGATCAGACGGCTGCGACTCAAAATCTTCATAGGACTGCCAGTCGACAGAAAAGAACAGCAATTGCCGGCACCGCTCAGCGGCCGCGAAAGAATCCAACAGATTAAACCGCGTCGGATCGCCCTGCCAGCTAGACGGCGCCGGTAAATCATAGTTGCCGTAGTCAAATTGATTGTGCCAGTAGTCCACCACCGTGCCGTTCATGTTGCGCTGGGGCAAAACGTAGTGGTCGTGCCCGGCGCCAGCACCACCGATCTGGAACCGGTAGGCCCCGATAACCGGCCATGAGCGCCAGCGCTGCAAGCCACTGCCTGCGCCATTGGGCAAACCGGTCGGGAAATAGCCCAGACCGCTTCCTTGATCAACCTTCGCGGTCCCAAGCACATCGTATTGCAATAAGGGCGAATCACTCATCAGCGGGCGATTGAGCGGTCGCGACACGCGCAGGTCATAGGGCCGCTGGACCTGCCACTGTAAATGCCATTTCAGCGCCAGTTCATGAATGGCCCGGGCACTATCGGCGTCGACATAATAGTCGCCAATTGTTGCCGAAGCCGGGGTGTAGGTCAGATGCGATCCGAGCGCATCGTGGTCTTTATGGATGCGATACTTATCAGCGGCGGTGTCAGCGTCGAAATCGTCAAGCAACGTGGGCGAAAAGCGCTGATGATTGACCGCTTGAAAGGCGAGGTAGCCCAGGGCCACCAGCTTGGGTGCGTCGGCCGCCGTCACTAAATCTGGAACCGCCAAGGCACCCGCCACATCGCCGGCGATATCGGACGCGGTGCCATGGGTAGTGGCAAAAACCGCGTTACACAAATCAAGGGCACAATCCCATTGGCGAATCGCCAGTATCGGATCAGGCCAAGTTGATTGTTTGACAGGCGTTCCAGACCCATTCCACCATTGCTCAGGAATCACGCCCATCGGGCGGTCGTAGCTCTCCCAGGTGTCTTTGTCACGACCAGATTGATCATCGATCCGGTCATCGCGACTGGCTGGGTCGGGTACTTCAAAGTTGCGAACAAAGCGCCCGCCATTGGCCACCAATCCGCTAAACTTGATGTCATAATTCTTGCGGTAGACCATCGCCTCAGCGTACAGCTTATAGGCGACCTCAACCGCTGGACTGGTAGCCCTGAATACTTGCCCGTCCCATAACGCCGGCCACGCACCGGTCATGAACATATCGTTGGCAGCGCTTTGTTGCTGAATGCTCTGGAGGATCGGCGGCGAGGGCACCTGGTGATAGTAGGGCCATGCCATCAAAGGGTGGTGATTGAGCGCGTTCTGTTGGGCGAACCCATCCACCGCAAACACCACGCGCGCCGCGGCGTTCTCGCGGTTCTCGCGCTGATCGGCATCGTTATAGCGGCCGCCTTCGGTACGCGAGTTGAAGTAATATATTTGGCCGCCGCCGTCGAGCACCCGCGCAATAGCGCCATCGCTATCATCGAAACGACGCGCGATCGCGGTTGGCAACGGTGCGATACCGGCGTTAGCGGTCAAAATGGCCGTTTCCAGATCGGGCACGTGGGCGCGACGATCGAGGCTCATGTCGACCAACTCGCGACCTTCCATGCGCGCCGCGTAAGACGCAGTCGGAATATTGCAGAACCGGTCTAGTAAATCGACCGCCATCGTCGCCGCGAACAGTTCATAGCGCTTGCGTTGCTGATTGCGCGTTGCGCTAAGCAGAATCATCACGATCGAGATGATCGCCACCGACATGACCAGCATCGCCACTGCTACTTCGAACAGCGAGAAGCCGTGGCGTCTGATCACAGCTCAACCCGACTGCTGCCGCCAAAACCGTAGATCTGCACCGCCACGCCGCCGGCACCATCCACCGTCCGAACCGACAGGTGATCGGCCAAGGGGCTTGGCCACTGGAACACATCGCCGCCGCTGGTGGTTTCCGTGCTCGCCGCGCGACCAATGCCAATGCCAATCGCACGGCTGCCCGCAATCATCGGAACGCCCGTGCGCGGCTCATAGCGCCAGCCAATCGAACCGCTCAGCGCGGTTGCAGCGCTAGCGGCAGTGGCCGAGTCAACCGACGGTGATGCGCCACTGCCCGGCGCGGTGAACACCGCCACACTCGGTGACAGCTGCACGCTAGCCGCAGCGGCCCCACCGTCAGCCACGATGTCGGCAACCGTTGCGGAGGTGCCGTAGGTCAGCGCTGCGTAGGCTTGGCCGAGCTGATCCTGCACGATCACCACGCCATAGCTGGCTCCGGTGGTATAGCCCGGCATCGCCATCGACAGCGTTCGCGCCTGGGTCGCGATATCCTCGATCCCAACGGCGGCACTTCCGAGCTGGGCCTTACGCACCGCCGGCACCACACTGGGCACCGCTATTGAGGTCAGCACTGCCATCACCGACAGCACCACCATCAACTCAACCGAACTAAAGCCTGAACGCATGATCATCTCACTTCCAACTGCAGATGTCGTCTGCGGTATTGTCGAGGCCGTCTGGCCCTACCGACCAGACACCAAAGCCAGCCGAGCCATAGCCGGCGGCATGATTGATGGGGAGCACGGAGCCGGCGGGATAGGGCGCGCCAACCCAGGCAATGCGCAGCGCCTGCCGCCACGGATCAACCAAGCGTTGCTCGCGTACCGCCCCCTTGGGGGCCTGAAAGCCACTCATAGCCAAAAAGCCAGTATAGTTGATGGCCGTCACCTCATCGACGCCAACCCAGGTCAAACCCGTCCACTGGCAGCCACCATCCAGCCCCAGCGCCGGATCTGGATCAAGCAAGCGGTCGCCATTCCAGTCAAACATCGGCACGACGGCCTGACGGCTCCCGCCCTGTTCGCGCACGACGAGACGCCGCTCATCGTGCTGACCCACTGTAGCCGCCACCGACTGCACCAAGGCGAGGCAGGCGTCGCCATCCCACTTGTTTTTGAGACTCGCGAAGCCCGGAATCGCAATGGCCATCAGCCCCACGATCACGGAAACCACCACCAGCATCTCAATCAAGGTGAAACCGCGTTTCATAATCATTTGACGCCGGCGGCAAATAGTCCGGACACATTGATTTGTAAGCTGTGCATGGCGCGGGATTTAGCCGGCACTGGTCCTAGACACGCGCCTTGCAGGCGCTGTGGGTCCTGGGTCCTGGGAACAGCCTGACGGCGCTAAAGGCCCCGGGCGGGGCACTCGGGGCGGCAGCCCCGCGCCTAAGCCTGCTTGCAGGCGTACCAGGACCCAGGACCTGCATATCGAACGGCACTGGTCCTAGACACGCGCCTTGCAGGCGCTGTGGGTTCTGGGTCGTAGGGACAGCCGGGCAGTTGGCGTGCTGACGGACCAGAACCCAGGCCTCGCGCTTTGCATGGCGGACATGAACGCTAGGGTCTCGCCGCGCTGTGATCCGGTGCTTACCGACTGGATTGAGCGCTCGTAGCTCAGCTGGAAGAGCAGCTGCCTTCTAAGCAGCCGGTCGCAGGTTCGAGTCCTGCCGAGCGCGCCATAAGCAAGCCCCTGCGGTTCCCCCAGTTTTACGCGGGCGCCGCAGGGGCTCCCTTTTCCCCAAACCGCCATCGCCGCGGGACTTCGTTCAACCGGCTGTCTCCACAACCCAGAACCCACAGCGCCTGCAAGGCGCGCCCCAGGACCGCGCCGCCAGGCACATCACCCGAGGCACGCTTGTATCGCAGCATGCGCGCCAACACTGCCGCTCTCAAACCACCCCCCCTCAGGAGTACTCTATGGCCAGCGTTACCTTTAAAGGCACCCCCGTTGCTATCACCGGCGATCTGCCTGCCGTCGGCAGTGCCGTTCCCGCCTTCACCGCCGTTGGCGGCGATCTCAGCGAAATCAGCCCGGCCGACTTCGCCGGCAAGCAGCTGATCCTCAACATCTTCCCCTCGATCGATACCGGCGTCTGCGCCACCTCGGTCCGCAGCTTTAACGAGCAGGCCGGCGGCAAAGACGGCGTTGTGGTGCTGTGCCTGTCGATGGACCTGCCCTTCGCCATGACCCGCTTCTGCGGCGCCGAAGGCATCGAAGGCGTGCAAGTTGGCAGCCTGTTCCGCGACCAGGGCTTCGCCGCCAGCTATGGCGCCGTGATGACTGAAGGCCCCCTGAAGGGCCTGACCGCTCGCGCTGTACTCGTGGTTGGCGCCGATGGCGTGATCAAGCACGTCGAACTGGTCCCTGAAATCGCGCAAGAGCCCGATTACGCGGCTGCCCTCGCCGCCCTCGGCTAAGCCGTTCAATCACGCGTAAGCACCAGCAGCCCGGTTCCTTAGAATCGGGCTGCTGTGTTTGTGAGCTATGCTTACTGCTTACTAATACCCCAAGCAGCAACCGTCGCCCTTGCGCCCCCAACCGCCACCCTACCATGCCGCCGCAACACGGTGAGGGACGACAAATGGCGCAGGCTCGGCTGGTATTGAGCGACGGAACTATCCTCCGCGGCAACGCGGTAGGTGCTAAGGGAACCAGTGTCGGCGAGGCGGTGTTCAACACCGGCATGACCGGCTACCAGGAAGTGCTCACCGATCCGTCGTATCGCGGCCAGATCGTGACCATGACCTACCCCGAAATCGGCAATTACGGCATCAACGCCGCCGATATGGAAAG
>JAQIBG010000346.1 GCA_027859175.1 Planctomycetota bacterium
CCCATTCTGCCCAGCATCATCCCTCGCGGCAAGCTTTCTGATGACTTCCTGGTCGAGATTGCGCGACGGAAATACCTTTTATCGCTGCCGCTCCATCGCCAACTGCGCGACTTCAACGCACTCGGTGCCGAATTGGCCGTCTCAACAATGTGTGACGGCATGCGCAAATTGGCAACCTTTCTCGATCCCATTCATGCCGCCATTCGCAGTCAGATTCTGACCGAAGACGTGATTCACATCGACGAAACAACCATGCGTCAGCAGCACGACAGCCTTGGCAGCGTTCAGCGCTACCTCTGGGGCTGGCACGCTGGCACACAGGTGAGCTTCCACTATGGCAGTCGGGCGGCCGATGAGATTCGCGCTATTCTTGGTGGCCAACCACCGCCGGGCACAACGAAGCCAAGCCCACGCTATGCGCTCACCGACGGCTACGCCGCCTACGATAAACCACTTGCCGAGGCCGGATTCATCCATGCTGGTTGCTGGGCGCATATCCGTCGTGACTTCAAGGCGCTCACGCGCGTGTCGCTTCATGCGGGCGAAGTATTCGCGTAAATTTGCGGCCTCTATCGCTGCGAGAAAGCCGCGCGGAAGACTATCAGCAAGCAAGCCCTGCATGGCGCTGAGGCCGACGCCTGCCGTCGCGATCACCGCACCCGTTTAGCGAAGCCCGCCCTCGACCGGATCGCTGACAAGGTTGAACGCTACCACCACCTGTATCGCCCCAAGAGTCCGATTGGCGCCGCCTTTACCACGCTTGCCAACCAGTTCAATAAACTGCGCGTCTTTGCCGATACCGACTGCGTGCCCATCGACAACAACACCGTTGAGCGCGATATGCGGCAGGTCGCCGTCGGCCGCAAGAACTACCTTTTCGTTGGCAGCGAAGACGCCGGCGCCTGGTGCGCAACTATGTACGCGCTCATCGAAAGCGCCCGCCTGACCAACATCGACGTGCGTGCCTACCTCGCCCGCGCCGTCGCCGGCCTCCACGCCGGTGAGAACCCACAATCGCTCACGCCCAAGGCCCTCCGCAAACAGTTGCCCAAAGCCAAGGCTGCCTGAAGTCAAACAGCAAAGCCCGGCGACATGCTTGTCAAATAGCGGTCACCGAACGCTTACAAGGGATCGGCAATCAAATAAGGCAAAGCCGCCAAGACCGAATGAACGGTTAACGGCATTGGCAAAGACCCCATGGGGTAAAGACCCCATGGTTGCTCCGGTGTGGGTCCGCAGGCTACCTGCATGAGCACCGCCAACCTGTCCATTCACCTCTGTGCTCATCAACGAAGGAAAAATCATGAACAAATCCGTCTTCTGCATCGCGGCCACTGAGGCCGAAGCTCAGGCCATCACCACCTCCTTGAGCGACAATGGATTCTCCAAGGACGAGATTTCCGTTCTCTTCCCGGATCGTTCGGGAACTCGTGATTTCGCTCACGAGCAGAACACCAAGGCTCCCGAAGGGGCCGTGACTGGTGTCGGAGCGGGTGGCGTGCTCGGTGGCGCCATGGGTTGGGTCATCGGTATCGGAGCTCTCGCCATTCCCGGTGTCGGTCCCTTCATCGCTGCCGGTCCGATCGTGGCTCTGCTCGCCGGTGCGGCCGTTGGCGCCACCGTCGGCGGGATCACCGGTGCCCTCATCGGCATGGGTATCCCCGAGATCGAGGCCAAGCGCTATGAGGGCAAGATCAATGCCGGAAACATCCTGATCTCCGTCCACGCCGACAGTTCCGATGAAGTCGATACGGCCAAGCGGATCTTCCGCGAGGCCAATGCCCAGGACATCACCGCGACCGGAGAGGCTGCAGTCGACGACGACAAGGACTCGCGTACCAAAACCGATAAGCGCCACAGTACCACCGTCGCTGGACTGACGCCGGTTGCCGGTGCTGGCGGGGCGCCGCTCGCGACCCCAGGTGTCCGCCGAGACGGCGGTTTTCCGGCCAAGCAGCAGCAAAAGTAGCAAAAGTAGACACACTACTTTTAAAGCAGGCAACAGCAGGCTGAAAAGTAGGTCACGGTAGGAACTTACAATTACTTGTAGCCCCCCGCGCAGATCCGGACGTGCAGATTTCCCGCATCCGGCTCCTACCTTGGGTGATTAACGGCGAAGCGTGCATTGGGCCAGGGGTGCGTGATGCGCGGATGAGGGAGCCATCGGTCGATGTGCACCCGCATCCGATCCCACCAGAGCGTGCGTTCCGCGTGTTGACTGCGTCGCCGCAAGGCCCGCCACCAGAGTCGGCTGATCCAGTGTCGAAACCGGCACAGCGACTTGATGTTGTAGGGCACAGCGTGGTAGTTGAACCAACCCTGAACCACCTTGCGCAACCAACTGCCTTGAGCCGGGATCGGCCTATGACGGTTGGCCATCAGGGTGACCTTGATCTGGCTCAACTTGGCGCGCATGCGCTTGGCGATCGACTTGCGGCGGATGCTGAAGCGTCCGTCGCGCGTCGTTGTGCCCGTATGGGTAAAGCCAAGAAAGTCGAAACTCTCTGGCTTGGCTTCCCCGCGTCGCTTCCGATTCCGCTTGGCGAAGGATCCGAACTCAATGAGTCGGGTCTTCTCCGGGTGGAGTCGAAGGCCGAAGCGGGCGATGCGTTCGCGCAACTCGTCCAAACACCGACGAGCATCCTGTTCGTACTGGAACCCGATCACGGCATCGTCTGCGTAGCGGACGACCACTACCTCGCCACGGGCGAAGTGGCGGCGCCACCAGGCGATCCACAGGTCCAGCACGTAGTGCAGGTACACGTTGGCCAACAGCGGCGAGATCACCGCACCTTGCGGCGTCCCGACCCGGGTCGGTGACCACGCCCCCTCCTCCGAGACGCCGGCGCGAAGCCACTTGCGAATCAGACGAAGAACGCGCGGGTCACCGATCCGGTGCTCCAGGAAGGTGATCAGCCAGTCGTGGTCGACGGTGTCGAAGAACGACTGGAGATCAGCATCCAACACCTACTGGATGGGGCGCTCAGTCAGACCAACGCTGAGGGCGTCCAGGGCCGCATGCTGACTCCGGCCAGGCCGGAATCCGTAGCTGAAGCCTTGAAAATCCACCTCGTAGATCTGCTCAAGCACCCGCACCAATGCCTGTTGCGCCACCTTGTCTTCCAAGGCGGCGATGCCCAGCGGCCGTTGCCGACCGTCAGGCTTGGGGATGTACTGCCGCCGCGATGGCTGGGCCCGATACCGCCCGCTGTGCAGGCGCTCATGCAAGTCAGCCACGTTGGCGCGCAGGTCCTCCCCGTACGCTTCCCACGTCACGCCATCAACCCCAGGCGCTGCCCGGGGATTCAGCGACTCGTAACTCTCGATGAGCAACGACTCCGTAACGTGGTGTAACAGCGCGGTGAACCGCTCACGCGGATCACGACGCGCCGCTTCCCGTATGCCACTCAAACCGCGCGACGCCGGAATCGGGCACTGCGTCCCGTTGGCGGTCGCTTGCATGGCATTCCCCTTGGTCGGATCCCTTCCCTCCAACGGCTCCGCCAGCGGGTGGCCACCCGAAGGTGGTTGAGCGCCTTTGTTCGCCGTCTTCCGCGGTACTATGGATCCGTCCGACTCCCCACCACCGTTCATGATGGCCGTCCTGCCTTCGGCATTCGCCATCCGGACCTGGACCAACTACGTCCAGCCCAGCCGTGGGGCCTCCCGGGTTCCGTGCAGAAAGATTCGTGCGCATGCGCCGGGTCTGCGACCCCGGGTGCCCGATGGCCACTCGCCAGAGCGCGACCACCGATGTTGCCTTCAGCCGACACAAGAGCTTGGGCGCGATCCATTGGAAACTTTCGAGGCTCAATAGCCGGGCTTACGCACATCCCTGTCAACGCTTCACGGCGGCCGTTACCGGACGCCGCGCATGACTCGGGGCCAGTGTGGAGGGCTAGTCCTTCGCTGCTGAGAATGTTTCACTCATACCTTTCTGCCGGCTTAGCCCGGCGCACTGTGTCCTCTAGTTTTGTTCCTGCTCGGATCGTCCGAATTGAGATGCGGAATGCACGAGGTGAACGATTCGGTCGAGGGGCAAATTATGACGGTGGCCGATCAGAGCCAGGTGGTGATAAATGCATTTTTCTGGCGCGTCTGCGCATTGCGGGCTGTGCTATTCGCGATGCTCATCGTGTACCGAGTCATTTCGCTCCTGCTCATGCGGAACCAAAAGGCCATCTGCCCGATAGATAGTAAAACAGGCCAGTCACCAGTAAATTGGGGCGCTGGGGTGATCACCCCATATCCATCCGTTATCTTCACGTCTAAGATACCTGCGATGACTGCTGCTAGGTCATCTAAAACCATCAGGCGTCAGAGTCCGGGAATATCCCGGTACTGACCCATCGCTGCGGCAATGCAGGCAAGGCTAAGTCGGTCTTGTTGGCAGATCCGCGATCACGGGCCACCACGCCCACAGGAGTTAGCTATGTTTACCAACCGATTCACTTCACTCGCTATGATGCCAATTTTATCTGTCGCCATAGCGGGGAGTCTCACTGCTGCCGATCCGGGCGAACGGAATGACGGCAGCTGGATCTCGGTCAGCGGCACGGCCGTGTCGCCTAGCGCCGATGCTTTCACCCTCGACTACGGTCAGGGAACGATCCGCGTTGAAATGGACGATTGGCAAGGATACACGATTAACGATGGCAACCGGGTGACGGTATCCGGTCGCATTGACGACGGTTTCTTCGAAACAAAGAGCATCAATGCGAGCTATGTCTATGATCAAAACTATAACTCATACTTTTATGCCGATGACACGTATGAATCAGGCTATTTCTGGAATGCCAGCTATAAACCTATCGTCCTTGGGGAGAGCACGCTCTATGGTACCGTTTCGTCGGTCGACCCCGATGATCGCTCGTTTGTGCTCGACACCGGTAAACGGAAGGTGACCGTTACAACCAATAGCATGTACTACAATCCGCTTGACAAGGTGGGTTATCAGCTCGTCGAAGTAAGCGATCGGGTTACCGTCGGCGGTCAGATGGATAACGGTTTCTTTTCTGGTCGGGAACTCGAAGCGGATTCGGTGATCACCACGTTTGACGCCAGTCGGTGATCACCATGTTTGACGCCAGTCAGCATGCGAAGGCTATCACGCCGAAAGGTTGATCACCCTGACGTTGATCGGATATGAACAAGTGCCCCGCATGCTACAGCATGCGGGGCACTTTTTATGCACAGGTGCTTTCATGCAGGCACCACACCACACCACGCCACGCCACGCCACGCCACAAAGGGGGCACACCCAATGCTATTCGGCTAAGTATTCGCCGTATTTCTTGGTATTATACGTTGTTTCCTTCCATTTCGAATTCGATGACTTTGCGACTCGTTCGAAAGTTCTTCTCGGCTTTCGCTTTTGGCGAAAGCGCCACAGGGTGTTCATGCAGTAGGTATATTCGGCCAGCAGTTCGTGGGGCCTTTTGCTGCCGCGATCAGTGGGTAGCCAACACATTCACCGATCTGGTTCCAGTTGAGTCGGATTTCCGGTTCTTCCGCTGCGCCCTTCGGATGTTTCTTGCTTTGCGCGTCGTGATGGACACGTGCCTGATGTTCAAGCGCAGCGGTGAGCCGTACGTCGCAAATCGCTCACTCGCATAGCATCGCTCCAGGCGCAAGTCGAGCGGCGCATTGGTGCTCACATCCCATTTGAAAAACCGGATGCAGGAGGTGAACGATACGGTCGATGGGCGGATTATCACAGTGGCCGATCGGGGCCAGGTGGTGATGAATGCATTTTTCTGGCGCGTCTGCGCATTGCTGACTGTGCTATTCGCGATGCTCAGCTTGTACCGAGTCATTTCGCTCCTGCTTATGCAGAACCAAAAAAAGGGCCGGCTGCCCGATAGATAGTAAGCCGCGCCATTTAATTCGGGCATTAGGGTGATCACCCCATATCCAGATAAAAACTAAGGGACAGGCGTGCAGTTGGCGGTAGATAACGGAGTCGGCCTTTCCCGCTCCGGTTCCATGAACAATCGACCGATATGACCAGCCTTGAGCCCTGTTCCTGGGCCCATGCGGCCACTTTGCCGATCATTGTCCTGCCAAAGCGAAAGACTTCTGCCAACCCGTTCAGTAGAACGGTTGGTCACAATTCAAGCTGCCTGTCTGAGCGTAAGTTCCCGGCCTAGCCGGTCGCGCCCTGCGGTGGCCGGTGAATCCTGGCCTTATCAACAATCCAGGCGACGCCGCGTCGCGCTGCTTCAAGAGCCCGCGCCGCAGCCGAGCCGATGGCTGAGCCGAGGAAGCGCCCGGCGCTGGTGACGGCATCCAGCCAGCGATCCAGGTCGAGGTCGAGGCGGTCAAGAATAGGCGCCAGGGTGGCAGGGATCGCGCCGCGTTTGCCGTGGCGGATGATCCGGCCGGTGGCGTCGACCAGGGTCAGGTAGTCATCGAGGTTGAGGCAGGAGCGTTGGGATTCGGGGGCAGAAAGCAAAAGTAGACACACTCAATGCTATTCGGCTAAGGACTGCCTGGAGGCTTTGGTATGTTTGGCCTTTTTGTTGGCATTATAGGTGCTTTTCTTGTATTTGGAGTTGGGATTCTTTGCGGTGCGCGCGAAGGACCTGCCCGGCTTTCTGCGCTGTCGATACCTCCACAACTGCTTCATGCAGTAGATGAACTCGGCGCGAACAGCGTCCGACCCATCCGCTGCGGCGGCAAGTAGATGCCCGACCGTCTCGGCAATCTGCTTGCGGTTGAATCTATACTCAGGCTCTCGCGCAGTGCCGGCTTCGGATTCGCGATAAGGGACCGCATGGTAATGACGGGCCTGTGCCTCAAGCTCTGCTGTCAGGAGCATGAAAAGCATCAGCCCTGCTACTTCTTGATGAACACCTTCGGCGTAGCGGGCCTTGAAGTTTTCAAGCCCATGCCAGACCTTCATTTCCCTAAATGCCGTCTCAATATCCCACCGATAGCAGTAGAGATCGCAGAGAGCTCGACGACGATGCCTGCGAGAGCCGAAAAGGTTGGTTGCAAATACTGCGAACCCGCCGCCCGGGAGGCGATGTTTCAGCAGGCGAACACGGATGGTTGGATCGTCGGTTTTCGCATTGGTCTCATGCAGCTTGATTTCCCGGTCCCACGCTGACGGGTCGTCCATGAACTGCCGCACTTCAACAAAGCCACCCGCGCGTCCGCTGGGCATTCTGATCAGGTAAGATGCACCTAAATCGCTGATTTCCTTTAGAAGACGTCGGGATGGGTAGCCTCGATCAGCGATCAGGAGATCCTGTTTGCCGATTGAGTTGATCAGACTGTGACCAGCGAACCGCTCGCTGGCATACACTCGTTCCAAGCGCCAATCGACCGGCGTGTTGGTGCTCACATCCCAGAGAACCGTCAGGGTTGCTTGGGGTGCGGGCGCCGTTTTCCCCAGTCGATCCTTCGGGCAACCAAAGCCGTCGACGACGTCCTTGTAGGCTGGCAGGGCAAGCTTGGTCATATCGACGGCAAGAATACGGTACTCACCATAACAAACCTTGGGCGAGCCCGTTAATCCGGCGCAGGATTGCCGCGCAATGGAAAAGGCATGTCGGCATTGAGCGGCCGATAGTTTTCGGCGCGCCTCGCTAAACGACGATGACCAGGGCGCATATTCCCAGCCCAATTTTTCCCCGACCTGCCGGGTCAGGTAATCGAGTGTTCCACGGTACCCTGTTGTTGCGCCTGCGGACATATGCATGACTGTATAGAGCACCTGTGCGGGGCCTAGCGATCCACGCCGGCGCTGCCTTTTGCCTGGCAGGGATCGGCTGATGGTTTGGAATATATCTGCTGCTGATGAGTGCGGTATGGTCATGCATACCAAAATTTTTGGCGCTTCCGGTGTTTGTGTGAAAACACAGGCTTTTCGCACTCATGGATACAGATCTAACCCGCCCAGATGGAAGTACACAGTTGTGGCAAATGCCGCCTTGGTGGCGAAGCCGCATGACCGTGCTTTCAACTTCTGAATCCGGCTGTTGATCCCCTCGGCGGGGCTGTTGGTGACCCCGAAACTGATGGCATTGAGGATGCCCCACAAATGCACCTTAAGAAAGTCCGAGAGCTTTTTGATCTCCGGAATACGACAACGATCGATCCATCCGATGAGTCGTTTCCAGGCCTTGCGTGCCCAACCGACCGAAACGAACTCCCAGCAACGCGAAGCGGCCTCCTTGATGGCCCAGGCGCGGGATGTCTGAAGTGCCGATGCCGACAGTTCCTTGAACCAACGGCGCGTGCGGCCATCGATCTGCGCATCGCTCGCGAGCCAGTCGTGGCGCGTCCCAACCAGGCGCCCGTCCCCTTGGCTGGCAAGTTTCAAATTCTCTCGAACACGGACCTTGTTAAGGGCCTTGCTGAAAGCAGACGCCACATGAAAGCGATCAAAGCAGATAGCCATGTCAGATTGTGGTAGATGCTCCTTGGTCGCCGCGATGTAGGCGAGCGACATGTCCATGGCCACCGATTCGATGCGATTGATGGCCGAGATAGTGAGAGAATGGTAGAATTTTCCAAGACTTTCGGCGTCCTTCCCGGGGCTAACATGGAGAACCAATCCCGTCTCCTGGTCGCTTACCACGGTAATGTAATCATGGCGCTTCTTGGCAGAGGTTTCATCGACGCCGATGTGCCGAGGGCTGACTTCGCCGCGCCGACTGAGTCCTCGATCGACTGCGCGCCCTTTGATGGCATTGACGGCATCCCAGCCAAGCCCAGTCAGACGCGCAACGCCTGCGGGCGTTCCTTCAAGCAGCAGGTCGATAACCCAGCACTCGAACGCTCTGGTGTAGGGAACGCGTCCCTCAGCCCATGGAATGGAAATCTGTCTCACGCCATGTTCTGGACATCGAACGCGGGGTACGTCCGCCTCCAGCACGGTTCGAGCCTCACAAGTGTCGAGATGACGCCAACGCCGAACGCGGGAGTCGTGTCGCGGACAGGCGCAGCCGCACTCTGGACAGGCAAGCGGTTCGCCATGAGCGATGACCACAACGACCTCGTCGCATTTGCCCAGTCGGGAAGCTGATGGCTTTCCGCGCACCTCTTCCACATACCATGGCGGCGTCACGTGAAGGACCGTCTCATAGAGATGTTCTGCATCCATGAAGGACCATGATGGGGGCCGTAGAGCGGCAGGGAAGCATCACACAAACACCGGAAGCGCCTAACGAGTTGCCATCATCGCGCGTATGTGCCTTGCCTATTGTCGTCACTAATCCCTATCGCGGTGCCCAACGCGGCATCGCTGCGCTCGCCCCCTGGGAGTGTCGCTGCCCCCAGCGACATACACCCGCCGCGTGTGCTTCCGCTAAGCGGCCGCCACCATCGCGCGTTTGTGTCATGCCTACTGCGGGCAATGAACCCTTCGGTCACGTCGTGCCTAGCCCCTCATTCCAGCCAATCACTCCGACTGAGCAATAGTGGTACGCTTGGTCTCGAGGCCGCGGGCGTAGGTGATCTGCTCGAGGAGGTCGCCGTCGACGCCGTAGATGCGCCAGGTGCCGTTGAGGACGCCGTCGCGGTAGTCGCCTTGGCTTTGGGTGCGGCCGTTGGGGTGGTAGAGGGTCCAGGCGCCGTGGCGGCGGGCGAGGTGGTGGCTGCCCATCTCGTGGATGGTGCCGTTGGGGTGGTAGCTCATGTAGGGGCCGTCGAGTTCGTTGCCGCGCCAGTGGGCTTGCTCGGCAAGTTGGCCGTCTTCAAACCATTGCGTCCATAAGCCGTCGCGCTGGCCATTACGATACTCGCCCTGTTCGCTGCGCGCGCCGGTGGCGTAGAAGCGGCGCCACGCGCCGTGCTCCTGGCCGTTAGCAAAGGTGCCTTCTTGAACGCGGCGGCTTTCCTTGTCGTACCATGTCCACAAACCAACGCGTTGTCCGCGCAGCATCCGGCCTTGAACGGCGAGTCGTCCATTGTCGTGATTTTCGCGCACGATGCCGTCGCGCGGGGCAGGCCGGGCTGTGGGCGTCTGCTGCACAACCCGGGGCTGTTGAATGACGATGGTCTGCGGTTGGGTATACACCACGCGGGTTGGGGGCATCACGTAGCGCGGGGTATAGCAGTGGCTCCAGCGCACGCCGTAAGCAACACCGTTATTCCAACCGCTGTGCCAGCCAACGCTGACACCGATGGCTGCCGGCGCAGTGCTCGCCATGGCGAGCAATAGGCAAATCGCGAAACGAGACATTGGGATCCCTCCGGAGCCACCCTTCATTGTGAACCACTGCTCCCGAATGGCAAGCGGCAGCCTCGGTGGGTTCACCCTGGCTGGGGCGTGCATTGCCAGACCAGCTTGCTACTATGGCCAACCGCCATGGCCACTACTACCTCACACGCAATGCCAACTCCTGGGCGCAGACGAGTGCTGATCGTCGACGATGCCCCAGAAATTCGCGCAATTCTCGGCTCGCTGCTCAGTGAGGAAGAATACTTGGTGAGTGAGGCCGCCGACGGCGCCACCGCCGTGGCAGCCATGGTGGAAGACCCGCTCGATTTGGTTTTGCTCGACCTGAGCTTGCCCGACATGGAGGGCTACGAGGTCTGCGCCCGGATCCACGCCATGCAGAAATGCCGCTCAACCCCAATCATCTTCATCAGTGGCCATGACGACAGCCGCACCCGGGTGCGCTGCTTCGAGGCCGGCGGCGTTGATTACGTGCCCAAGCCATTTGTGGCGGCCGAGGTACTGGCGCGGGTTCGCCATCATTTGCTGTTACGTGAACTTCAGCGGCACTTGGCCGAGCGTACGATTCAGCTTGAGCGTGAGCTTGAAGATGAGCGCACCGCAAATGCGGCGCTCATGCACGATCGCGATCGCTTGGCCGATCGCCTCGGCCGCCTCGAAGCCGAGCGCGACCTCAACGACTTCTCCTAGCAGCCTGGTGAAATACACCAGCCTGCTAGC
>JAQIBG010000385.1 GCA_027859175.1 Planctomycetota bacterium
TGGGCCTGGTTGCAGCAGCCCTCGCCACCAGTGACCGGGCTTGCGACCTAGCCCTCGGGCCCGAAGCTTGACCCTCGTTTCAGCTCACTCCCACCCCCACAGGCTGTATTTCAGCAGCCTGTTAGGCCCGCGCCCGCACCATGCCCCTCGATCACGATCAGCTCAATATTGAGCGCGACCCCGAAACGCACGACGCCGAAGCCATCCAGCCCGGCGCCACCGAAGCCGATGTCGCGGCCGTTCGCGCCGCCCTGAAAACCTTCACCGCCCCCAGTGGCCCCCTACTCGACATCGGCTGTGGCACCGGGCGCCACCTCCGTGCCCTGGCCGCCAGCGGCCACGCCGTGGTTGGGCTCGATTGCGACCAGCGCATGCTCGATGCCGCCGAGCAGGCAGGTGTTCCCACCGATTGTCGTCTGCTGGCCGCTGATGCTTCCGATTTTTCCTGCGACGAGCACTTCGCCGCCGCCCTGCTCCTCAATCGGTCTTTAGTGTGCTTCCACAGCCACCGCATGGCGACCGGGCTGTTTAGTACGGTTGCCAAGCATCTGGTGCCAGGTGGTCTATTTTTGATCGATAACTGCTGTACCGAACTCTGGAACGAGGTCGCCAACGGCAACTACTCCAATGGTTTGTCTGGCGACGGCTGCCAACAACTATTCTTCTTACCGGGCGAAAATCGCTTCGTTTGGCGCCGTGACGACGCTGTGGACCCCGAAAACTGGACGCCAAGCCCCAGTGACCGGATCTACCGCCTGTGGAGCCTGGGTGAGGTGGCACTCGCAGCGGCCGGGGCCGGGCTTGCTTTGTGCTGCCTCTCCAGCGATAGTCCCCTTATCGTGTTACGTAGACAGGAGTGACTGCCCGTGGGCACTTTCCACGAGTTTTTCTTCGACCATAAGTGGGTCGGCCTATTGGTGTTCCTAATCGGAGCCACCTATGCGGGCTATTTGTACTTCCGTAGCTATGAGCAATGGGTTGCTGAGAAGCGCAATCAGGGCTCAAAGGTACCACAGATCCAACGTAAGCCTTCGCAGAGTAGTGCAGCTGGGCGCGTGGTGCATCCTCCGCAAACCGGCGATGGCCAGCAGGAAGACCTGCTTGCCCGTCTGGCTCGCGAAGAAGAGGACGAGCGCGCCAAGAGCGACAACCTGCTGCCTGATGCGGCGCCAACCGTGCGCTCAACCCGCAGCGACCTCAAGCCCGATCCCGCCTACCGCAGCACCAATATCCTCAAGCGCGCCTCCGACGAAGAGGATGAGGGCCAAGGCGAAGACCGTACCCCCCTGCAAAACGCGATTCGTGCCGCCGTTGAGGAGAGCCTCGAAGAAGATGCCGGCGTTGAAGGTCTGGATGAAACCGGACAGGATTCAGCTCTCACCCGCCGCGTCGCCACAGATGATCCCGAAGCCGACGCTGCTGCCACTGAGATAGAAGATGAGCAAACCACTACCGGCATCGAACAACGCCGCGGCAGCGCCAGCCACGCCGAAATTCTGCGACGCGCCAAGCGTCACGAAGAACTTGGGCTGCACCGTGAGATTCAGGCCGACCATCTCGAAGCCGGTGATGTCCGACGCATTAGCGATGATGAACGCAAGCGCCGACTCTCTGAACTCGGCATCTCGATGGAATCCAACGCAAGCGAGGATGCCGAAGAGCGCAACAAGCGCCTCGGCACAGCTGAGTTGGATGACATCCTCGGCCGGCTTGACGCCGCCCTGACTGATGTTGCCGAATCAGACGCACCGGCCGAAACGACTCCCGAAGCCAGCGAAGACGCTAGCGCCACCGCAGCCCCCGAACCCGAGCCTGCGGTAGCCAGCACCGACGAAGATGCTGAGGCCGCCGCCGAAACACCCGTCAACAGTCCTGAGCCAACCCAGCTCATGAGCGATGACGACCAAGCCGCAGCCAGCGCTGCGGCTGGTGATGATCAAACCCTGCTGATGGACTCAGATACCGAGTCTGGTCACAGTGATGCCGCCTCCGCGATCGACGCCCTATTCGATGCCGGAAACGACGAAACTCCTGCCCCCGCCGCTGAAGAAACCGCCTCCTCCGATAGCACCCCCACTGATTCGAGTGCTGATACGGATGACGCCGATGATGATGATGACGCGGCTTCCGACGACGTGATCCCCGACTGGGCTCGCGCCGACACCTTTGACGATGAACCTGGCACCGACAGCAACGGCGAGCCAGAGCAGCAGAAGCTGTTCTGATCACCCACCGCCCTCCGCCCGCTGTCGGCTGCTGAATTGGCAGTCTATGAAAACCTATACACATGATCTGAACCCTCGCGCCCCGCGCTCGAGCCAACAACTCACTGCGCGTGGTCGCAAGCGCACCAAGGTGGTAGCCACCTTGGGCCCCGGTTGTGACGACGATAACATCCTGCGGGCGATGTATCACGCCGGCATGAACATTGCCCGGTTCAATATGAGCCATGGTGATCATGAGACGCACAGCCTGCGCCTGGAGCAGATCCGCCGGCTCAATCACGAACTCGATCGCCCGGTTGGCGTGCTGGTCGACCTCCAAGGCCCGAAGATCCGCCTGACCCGCTTTAAAGGCGGCAGCGCACCCTGGCCAGAGGGTCATCGCACCATTATCACCACCGAAGACATGGGCGAGGGCGACGCCGAGCGCATTGGCTGCACCTACAAAGAACTGCACCAAGACGTGCGCGCTGGCAGCACCATCCTGATTGACGACGGTCGCCTACGGCTGCAGGTGATTTCGGTAGACGGTCGTGACGTGCACTGCGAAGTGCTGGTTGGCGGCGAGGCCAAGAGCAGCAAGGGCGTCAACCTGCCCGGTGTTGAAGTCAGCGCGCCGTCGCTCACCGACAAAGACAAGGCCGACCTGACCTGGGCCTTAAGTAATGAAGCCGATTACGTTGCGCTCAGCTTCGTCCGCAGCGCCCAAGACATTCGCAATCTGCGCCGCCGCATCGCCGAGTCGGGCCGCAGCTTGCCCATCATCGCCAAGATCGAACGGCCCGAAGCCGTTCAAGACATGGACGAGATCATCATCGCCGCCGACGGCATCATGGTGGCACGCGGCGACCTCGGCATTGAGATCTCCAGCGAGCGCTTACCGGCGGTACAGAAGCACCTGATCGCCCGAGCCAATGCCCACGGCAAACTGGTGATCACCGCTACCCAGATGCTCGAATCGATGATCACGAGTCCTATCCCCACCCGTGCTGAAACGTCAGATGTCGCCAATGCCATTTTTGACGGCACCGATGCGGTGATGCTGTCGGCTGAAACCGCCGCCGGCAAATACCCAGCCGAGGCCGTTGAAGAAATGATGCGGATCTCGGTTGCCGCCGAAGACAGCCCCTACCTGACGATCACCGAACTCGACCCAGCCCTGGTCAGTAGCCAACGCATGAGCCACGCCCTGGCCAGCGCGGCGGCCCACCTCGCCGACAACATCAATGCGCGGGCCGTGATGGTGTTCAGCCATGGTTCAGAAAAATCACTGCTGCTGTCGAAGCTGCGCGCCACCAAGGCCCGCACCATCTGCATGTGCTACGACGACGCCACCTGGCGCCGGGTCAGCCTGTTCTACGGCACCATCCCCCTGCGCATCGACTACCACGATGACCCCAGCGATCTGCTCGAAAAGGGCATCGCTGAAGCGTTGCGCCAGAAAGTGGTCAGCCAAGGCGAGATGGTTGTGGCCTTAATGGGATTCGCTTCCGACACCGCTAGCGCGATCAAGGTTGTGCGCGTGTGACCATCGTGAGCCGAGCATGCCTGCTTATGGCTGCGGCATGCGTCTGTCTTGCCGGGGCCGAAACCACGCACCTGCGGGTCGCAATCAAGGAAGCACCCCCCTTCGTCATGATCGACGAAGCGGGGGTTCCCCAGGGCATCAGCATCCAACTGTGGCAGGCCATTGCCGACGACAATGCGTGGACCACCGAATGGGTGGTCACCGATCTAGCCGGCGTCTTGCGCGCCGCCGCCAAAGCGGAAACAGATCTCAGCATCGCCGCCATTACCGCCACTCCGAGCCGGGAAGAGGTCATGGACTTCTCGCTGCCCTACCTCACTACCGGTCTTGGTATCGCCGTGCGAACCGATGAGGGCAGCCTCACACGGCTGCTGCGCATCGCCTTTTCAGGTCCGTTTTTTGCTGCCATCCTGAGCCTCATGGGGCTGTTGGTCCTTGTTGGGACCGTGCTCTGGGTCTTTGAACGCAAGCACAACAGTGACTTTGATGAACGCCCTGTGCGCGGAATCGGTGGCGCTGTATGGTGGGCAGCGGTCACCTTGACAACCGTTGGATATGGCGACAAAACGCCCAAAACGCCGCTCGGGCGGACCCTTGGGCTATGGTGGATGTTTGCCGGTTTGTTAGTGGTGGCTTCATTCACTGCTACCATCGCGAGCTCAATGACCCTCGATGGTTACACGACTACGATTCATGAACCAAAAGACCTCGGGGTGGCAACGGTTGCCGTGGTCGCCAACACAACGGCCGCGCACAGCACTGCTTTTCACGCCAAAACCCTGGTGTTAACCGAGAGCCTCGACATCGCATTAAAACGCCTCACTGACGGTCAGGTATCAGCGGTGGTTCACGATCGCCCCCTGCTGCGCTACGCCCGACATCACGAGGGGATCACTGTCCTTGGCGCCAGCTTCGATGAACAGCTCTATGCCATCGCGATGCCGGAAGACAGCCCGTACCATGAATTGATCAACCGCAGCATTCTCAAGCTGCACGCCGAAGGCGACATCGATAAGATTCTAGAGTCTTACTTCGCCAAAGACTGAGTCAGCGCGACGCGCAGCACCACGGCATCGCGACCCGCCTCCGGCAGACTCATGGCCAGCGGGCGGCTCAGCGCAACACCCCGACCCGCCACTAAACAATCAGCACGCCCGAAGGGGCGCGGCAGCGTCTCCAGTGCCGGCATACCGCCCAGCGGAACGGCCAATCCCGCATCTCGCACCAAGCTTTGCCAGCGTGGGCTCGCCTGCTCCCAACCACGCGGCAAGCTCACCACAAGCGGCCCTTCGATTTCTGCCAAAACTCTCCGTAACTCATCGATCACCGGTAATTGCCGCACAAAACCCTGCGGCCGTGAGCCGTCTGGCAGCACCGGCACCACTACCGTCAGCGCTCCTTCGCCGCACGGCACCGAGAAGGCCCATACGCCACCGTCTGTCTCCGGCACCAAGCGCTGCTGCAACAAAGGCGGACGCCGGCGCGCAGCAAGGCATAACCACTGCTGAGCGGTCCCGCTGGCGTCGCGCATTGCCCGCACCTGCTCATAATTGTGCTCGGGCATCTTTCCCAGCACCTGTGCCAACTCACCGTCGCTCGGCGCCAAGGCAATAAGCACGTCGGCACCGCTCCCGTTCAGCGCGGCACGAACGGCCTTGGAGTCTGAACCCGCCCAAGCCCGTGCATCCCACAGGCATACGCTCACGCTGGGCTCATCGCCCACCTCGGGAGCTTCCGGCACCCAGCCAGCGTAAACCCAGGGCCACGCGGCCGCAAGAATGCCAACCACGGCCATGCCGGCATGGGCACGATCACGCCGCATAACCACGAGTAGCACCGTCAGCACCAGCATCAGCACTGGCGACCACGGCAACAACTGCTCGCCAAGCCACAGCCATGGCACAAAGGCCACCGCCAAGCAGGCCAGGGCGGTGAGTTCGGTGAGCACCCCAACCGGGCGCCACCACCATGGTGGTGGCGCACTTGGCGTCTCGTCTTGGCTGTGCTCGGCGTTGGCCACGTTTTACTTATAGCTGCTTAGCGAGAGCGGCAAAGCTCCGTGCCGCAAAAGCGGTGGAACCCTTGCCGTAGTAGCGCCAGCCATCAAAGCGCATGGCCGGCCCGGCGATGTCGCAATGCGCCCACTGCACCTTGTCAGTCACAAACTCAGACAAGAACAGGCCGGCGGTAATCGTACCGCCAAAACGGCCACCAATGTTGTTCAGATCGGCATGCGGGTAATCGAGCAACTTGGTGTACTCGCCGTATAGCGGCAGTTGCCAGAACTCCTCGCCGCGGCTCTGCCCGCTGCTGCGCACTTGCTCCACCCACTCCTGATCACCAGCGCGGCCCATGACACCAGCGATGCTGGTGCCCAAGGCCACCAAGCAGGCGCCGGTCAAAGTAGCGGCGTCCACCATATGGGTTGCGCCTTGCTCGCAGGCATAGGTCAGCACGTCCGACAACACCAAGCGCCCTTCGGCGTCGGTGTTATCAACATGGATCCACTTGCCGTTACGCGCCTTGTAGATGTCGCCAGGACGCTGGGCCTTCGACGAGGGCATATTCTCGGCCAAGGCTATGTAGGCAGTAACCGGAACCGATGGCTTCTCATTCGCGATCATACGAATCGCGCCAAGCACTGCGGCCGCGCCACCCATATCAACTTTCATCTCACCCATATTGGCGCCGGGCTTCAAAGAAATGCCGCCGGTATCAAAGGTGATGCCCTTGCCGACCAGGGCCAGTTTCTTGCCACCCTTTTTAACCTTCTTGGGCTTGTAACTAATTTCCAGCAGGGCTGGCGGTGCGCTGCCGGCCTGTCCCACCGCAATCAGGCCAGGAAAGCCAGCGGTACGCAATGCCGGAATGCCCTGCACTACCGAGATACGCAGACCGCAGCCGGTAAGCACCTTGCGCGCACGCTGAATGAAGGTGCTTGGGTTGAGCATATTGCCAGGCAGGTCGCCAAACTCGCGCGCGATGTTTTGACTCTCGGCCGTAGCGAGGCCAGTCGCCACCGTCTTCTTCTGGCCTGGAACGCGCACGGTCACGCGAGTCCTCTTAGCAGCCTTGCCGCTACGGCACAGGGTGAACTGGTAGTCGCCCAGCACCACGCCCTCAACCAAAGCGGTGACGTCTGCCTTGTTGCCGTCAATCGCCACCAACACCGAAGCGTGGCCCAGGGCACGCGTCTGCGCAATGATCTGGCTGCCGAGCAGGCGCCACGCTTCGCCGCCAACCAACCACGCATCTTCAGACGGCTTAAGGACCACGTACGATCCAGATTCGGTAACGACAGTGAGTGGTCCGGACACTTTGCCGGTGGCAAGGCGAGCTGCCTCGGCCTCAACCACCGCCGGCACCTCATGGGCACAATGACCAACGATAACGGCGGTGACATCGCACTTGCCAGAACTGGCGGTAACGCTGCAAGCGTGCATGGGCACTCCTGAATGAAGACGGCTAGGGTGTAAAAACTCTAGGTGGTGAATTCGTGTTCGAGAACATGGCTGATCAGGCCGGCCAGTACAGGCTCGGCGCTGTTAGCAGCCTCAATGATTTTAGCAATGTTGGCCGGTTCTAGGGCATCGGGCAAACAACGATCGGTAACGATACCAAAGGCCAACACCCGCATGCCGCAATGCACGGCGGCGATGGTTTCCGGCACCGTACTCATGCCTACCAAGTCAGCCCCGAGGACCCGCAGCATGCGGTACTCGGCGCGCGTCTCCAGGCACGGCCCGAGCACCGCCACGTACACCGCCTCATGCAAGCGCACCTGCTGACTCAGGGCGGCCCGTTCGGCCGCCGCAATCAGTGACTCGCTGTAGGGCTCGATCATATCGGGCCAGCGGCCGCCGAGGCGCTCGTCATTGCGGCCCACCAGCGGATTGCCGCCAAGCAAGTTGATGTGGTCAACCAGCACCGCCACCTCACCCACATCGTAATGGGGATTCATGCCGCCGCAGGCCGAGGCCATGATCAGGGTTTCGGCACCCAGCAACTTGGCCAAGCGCACCGGCACCACCACCTCTTGCAGGCTGTGGCCCTCATAGGCATGCAAGCGCCCACTGAAGGCCACCGTGGGAACCCCGCACAGGCGCCCCAAGATCAATTCACCCTTATGGCTCTCGGCTGTCGACACCGGCATGCCGGTGAGATCTTGGTAGGGAATGGTGACCTCGGCCTCAATGCGTTCGGCAAGACCGCCAAGGCCGGTGCCGAGCAACACCGCTATACGCGGCTCCAGGCTGCTGCGTTCGCGTACCTGTACTACGATTTGCTGCAGCAGGTCAACGTCACCATAATCCATGACTCTGGTCTCCTGTGGCAGACTTGACGACGCCGGCAGCAATGCAAGGGGCGGACCTTGGCCTCGGACAGCAGTGCCCTATCCTCCGGCATGACAGCGCGCCGTCTCGTGATGCGCCGCTACGGCGGCTCAAACCAAGTTCTCCTGCGTACCTTCAGCGATCTGCTCGAAGCGCTTGAGCTTCCTGAGGCCTGGTGGGCTGCCACCGCCTGCCCAATCCCGGGCATGCGTTGTGACAGCGAGGTTTTGGCACGGCTCGATGCCGATAAAGACGGCATCATCCATCGTGACGACCTGTGTGCGGCCATCAGGTGGACGGCCGAACGCCTGACCGACCCCGAATCCTGCATCACGGAGTCTGAAAGCCTTGCCCTCGACAGCATTGCAGAACCCGGCGCCATGCTCCGAGACGCCGGCGCCCTCGTGCTCAAAAACCTCAAAGCGGAGCAAACCGACACCGTCTCCTTAGCCCAGATCCGCACCCACCAAGCCGTCATGCGCCCGGGCGCCTCCAATGGCGACGGCGTGGTGCCGGTTGAATGCTTTGCTCCTGAACTGCAAGAGATCGCTCGCTCGATTCTGGTGGTGGTACCCCCTGAAACGGATCGCAGCGGCGACCCCGGCGTCGGGAAAGTATGCTTCGACGGCTTCTTGGCGGCTCGCGAGGCAGCCCTTGCCTGGTTCAATAAGGGTGACGAACTCGGCGGCTGGGACGAGGCCTACGTGGCGCGCTGCGCCAGCATCGTTGCGCTTGAACCGAATGTGCAGGCCTGGTTTGCCCTGTCGCGCCTGGCCGGTGTTGACCCGCGGCGCGCCAGTCGCATTGCTGGCCCTGAAGGCGAAGACCCCCCACCCAATGACCCCGCAGCGATGGCCTGCCTGCTAGCCTCGCTACCCATTGCCCTGCCCGAAGCCGACGGCCTGCTCCGATTCGAGCGCCTCACGCCGAGCCCGGCCGGCGACACGCTGCGCGCAGTGCAAAGCTTCCTGGGTGAGCACCTTGCTAACCCAGGCCAGATCAGTGCGGCAGAGTGGGCGACGATCGCCAGCCAAGCCCGCGCTGTCATTGATTGGCACATCCAGCGAGAGCAACTGCCCGGCGTGGCGCTGGGCCGCGAGCGCCTCCTCGAGCTCGACACCGAGGCCATTGCGCCGCTGCGCATTATCAGTCACGACGACGCCGAATACGCTGATGAGATCGCCGCAATCGACGTTCTCGAAACCTTGGTGCTGTATCGCCGCTGGCTGTTTCCGATCGCCAATAACTTCCTCAATTTCAGCAAACTCTATGCGCTCAATGAACGAGCGTTGTTTGAGCACGGCAGGCTGTTCATCGGCGGGCGCGAACTGTGTTTCGCAATGCGCGTAACCGACCGCAATGCCCACCTGCCCTTGGCCAAAGCCAGTGGCATCCGCGTGCTCTATGTGGCGGTTGAACAAGACGAATATGCCGTGCCCGTTACCGCCGGCAGCGGCAATGACCTGATTATCGGACGTCGCGGCGTGTTTCGCCGAGTCAGCGGCGTCCTGGTCCCGGCCAAAGTCGTGCATGTGGTTGAGAATCCGGTGTCGCTCGGCGAGGCCGTTGCCCAACCATTCGTTCGCATCGGCAGCCTGATTACCGGTCGCCTCGAAAAGTGGCAAAGCGAAGCCGGTAAAGACTTGGAAAGCACTGTCACCAAAGCCGGCAACGAAGCGCCGCCGCCACCGGCGGATGCCAATAAGCAAGGTAGCAGCCCGCTGCTGGGTGGCAGCCTCGCCTTTGCCGCAATCGGTTCGTCTTTCGCCTTCATCACCCAACAACTGTCGCAGATTCAGCCCGCCACCATCGTGCTCGCTCTGCTGTCGGTCGTCGGCGTGATTCTGGTGCCAACCGCGGTGCTGGCCGGCATCAAATTGTACCGCCGCAACTTGGCCGCCTTGCTCGAGGCCAATGGCTGGGCGATCAACGATCGCATGCGCTTGAGCTGGGCCCAGGGCCGCCTATTTACGCGTCGCCCCGATCTGCCCAAACAGGCACGGCTCGAAATCCACGACGAGGTCCTCACGATCCTTGCCACCAGCGATCCCACTGCGATTAAGCGCAATCGCCAAGCCATCGCCGTGATGGCATTGGCCCTTCTCGCCGTGCTCAGTTGCCTCGCTGGATGCCTGCTTTACGCCAGCATGCCGGGCCTCGCCGCGCTGTGCACCTGCACCGGCGCCGTGCTGGTTCTTGCCGCCCTTATTCTGGCCAAACAACAACGCCGTGAACGACCCGGCCTACTCGGCATCGCGGCCGTCACATCGGTGTTGGTGATTATGCTCGGCGGCTGGATGGCCTGGCGGGTCCTCGACACCATGTTTTTAGCAGGCTGGTGAATTCACCAGCCTGCTAACCTCAAGCACCAGTGGCGCTCACCGAGTCCGCTCAAACACCACAAACAGGCGTTCCGGATCATCGTCTTCCAATTGGATTGCGCTCACGGTCACGAAGCGCAGACCGATCTTCGGCGCAATGTCGGCCGCGCGATCGTGCTCTTCCTGGCTATAGTTGGGGCCCTTGTAGATCACGATCTGGCCCTTGGGCGCCAACATGTCGACGATCTCGGGCAGCAACTTATCGACGGCACCGGCTGCACGTGACACCACCAGCTGACATTGCTGAAACAGTTCCGGCGCGGCGCTGCCTACCTCGCGGCCACGGAAATGCTTGGCCGTCACATTGGGGCCCACCAAAGACCCGGCAGCCGCCAAGAAATCGACCTTGCGCCGTCGGCTGTCAACCAGCGTCCACGGCACCTGTGGCTTCCACAGCGCCAACGGCAGCCCGGGGTAACCGCCACCAGCACCCAGATCAACGCAGGGCACGCCATCGACCAGGCTCTGACACCGCGAATCAGGCCACAGGCTCAGGCTGTCGAGCAGATGCAGCTTCAGATACTCGCGCGGGGCGGTGATGCGGGTCAGGTTGAACCAGGCGTTCACGCCGCAGAGATGCCCGTACAGGCGCTCAATCACGGGGCGATGGCTATCCGCCTCATCAACCCCAAACACCGCAGCACGCTGCTTGAACCACGCCCAATCGGCATCATCGAAGGGGATCGCCGGATAGACGGCTGGGTCGAGGTTACCGGCGTTAGGGATGTCGGCTTTGCTGCGTTGCTCGTTCACGCGCGCAGCCTGTCTGCACTTGTGCGGCCCACAAGTGAGCACCTGTGGGTGGCTGGTAGGGGTCCTGGGTCCTGGTACGCGCCTGGCGGCGCTTGGATCCTGGGGACAGCCAAGGCACAACTGGGCGGGGTACCGCCCCACGCCCCTCCTTGCAGGTCAGCGCCGGGGGCCACCATAGCCGCCGTGGATTACCTCGTCATCGCCCGCAAGTACCGCCCCCAAACCTTTGCTGAGGTCGCGGGGCAGGATGTCATCTCCCGCACCCTGACCAACGCGATTGGCAAGGGGCGGATCGCCCATGGCTTCTTGTTCACCGGCCCGTCTGGCGTCGGCAAAACCACGATGGCCCGTATCCTGGCCAAGGCCCTGTCGTGCGAGACCGGCATTACGTCCGAGCCCTGCGGCGTGTGCGACCACTGCAAGATGATCGCCGACAGCACCCATCCCGACGTGTTCGAGATCGACGCAGCCACCCACAACGGCGTCGACGACGTGCGCGAGCTGGCCGAACGCGCCACCTACTCGCCAACCATGGGCCGCTACCGGATCTATATTCTCGACGAAGTGCACATGCTGTCGCAGGCGGCCTGGAACGCGCTGCTCAAGTTGCTCGAAGAGCCGCCGCCACACGTGTATTTCATCTTCGCCACTACCGAGATCGAAAAAGTCCCGGCTACGGTGGTGAACCGCTGCCAGCGCTTCGATTTCCGCTCGATCGACCGCGAAGACATCGTCGACCGCCTGCGCGACATCTCACGCGCCGAAGGCATCAATCTTGAAGACCCCCTGCTGATGCGCATCGCGCGCGCTGCCGCCGGTGGCATGCGTGAAGCGCAGACCATGCTCGATCAGCTGATCGCGATGTGCGACAAGGAGGTCACTGAAAACGACCTCAATCTGCTGTTGGGTGCTGCACGCAGTGATGACCTGCGCGGCCTGGTTGACGACCTCCTCAAGGGCAACGCAGCCGGGGCCATTGAAGCCCTCGACCGTCTGTGTGCCGACGGCGTGGCACCCGCCACCTTCCTCGAGCAGTTGGTCGAATACGTGCGCATGCTGTTGCTGATCACCACCTGCGGGCCTGAATCGGCCCCGGTGCAACGCCTCGGCAGCGCTGACGACACCGCCCGCGCTCAGGCCGAGGGCGCCGGCGCCGACAAGCTGCTGCGGATGGGGCAGATTCTGGTGGGCAGCCAGCAATCGATGCGCCACGGCGTTGACGCCCGCCTGCAGCTCGAGCTGGCTTTTGTGCGCATTGGCCAGTTGGGCGAGGTACTCGATGTGGACGGTCTGCTGCGGCGGATCGAACGCATGGAGAAGAGCTTTGCCAGCCACGGAGGCCTTGCCGCAAGCCCCAGATGAGGCCGGGCGCGGACGCCCGTCCGTTCCCGGCCCAGCCCCCCAATCAAGATCAGTCGCCCGGTGAGGGCCGCAGCAGCGGCGCCCGCAGTGGCCGTGCCGTGCCCGAATCTGGGCTGGCCGAACTCCAGTCCGACTGGGACCGCATCTGCCAGCACGCCCTCGATAGCGGCCCGCAATGGGCTGGCGCGATCACCGGCGTGCGCCCAGCGGCGCTCAGCGGCGACAAGCTGCGCCTGTTGGTGATCGACGACGCGATGGATCCAAGCCAGCTCGGCCCCGACACGCCCGGCCTAGCACTACTGCAACGCCTGGTCAGCAATCGCATCGGCCGCCCACTGCAGGTCGAGGCCCTGCACGGCCGTGGCTCAGCCGCCAGCGGCAATGCCGACACGCGCAATCGCGCCTATACCGAAGCCCAGAACCACCCCTTGGTACAAGACATCCTCAAACGCTTTGAAGGCGAAGTGGTGGCACGCGAGCCACGCCCCAGGGCCGATTTCCTAGCTGAGCGCGCAGCAGCCGAAGGCGCCAGCGACGTAGCCAGCGACGTAGCCAGCGATACGCCCGACGACACGGCCTGAAGTGGCTTCGTAGCCAGTTAGTCGCAGCACAATCCGGGCCTCGTACTGGCTCGCCCAGCCCTCGTTTGCCCCTGTGCTAACCACGCTCATGTGCTAGCCTGCACGGCTATGAGCGGCACCCCACGCGTACCGGCCAACGATCGCATCGCGCGATTGGAAACCGAGATGCTGCCGCCGCATCGCGCTAGCGCGCTGCCCAAAGCCTATCGCATCGGCCCCTATGAAATCGATGGTATCATCGGCAAGGGCGGCATGGGCGTGGTGTACCGCGCCAAGGTGGTGGAGAGCTGCCCGGTACCGCTCGATCAGGTGGTGGCGCTCAAGATGCTGTCTGAGCAAAACCTCGACGAGCTCGACCGCCGCCGTTTCGAGCGCGAAGCCGCCTACCTGCAGGCGCTGCGCCATCCGGGTATCGTTCGCATTCTGGACCTAGGCGAACACGAAGGCCGGCCGTTTCTGGTCATGCAGTTGGTTGAAGGCAAAACCCTCGACGAAGTCTTGCAGCACCGCATGCGTCAAGAACGGCTCATGCATTTGGCCGCCGAAGAGTCGGCCGATATCTTAGTGCAAGGCCTTGAAGCCCTCCACGTGGCGCACATCGCTGGTATCCTGCATCGCGACCTCAAGCCCGGCAATCTGATGATCACGCCGCAGGGCGGGATCAAGATTCTCGACTTCGGCATGGCGCGGCGCATTAGCGCCGAGCACAGCCGCCTCACTGCCTCGGGCTCGGTGCTAGGCACCCCCGCCTACATGCCGCCCGAACAGGCCGCTGGAGCCCGCGATCTGCTCGGCCCGCGCACCGATATCTATTCAATGGGCGCGGTGTGCTATGAACTCACCACCGGGTGCCAGCCGTTCACCGCTGACACCTCGCTGGCAGTGCTGCGCCGCATTCTCGATGAAGACCTGACCCCGCCGAGCGTGCACAATCCCACCATCCCGCGCGACCTGGAAACCATCATCCTCAAGGCCATGGCCAAGGATACGCGCGACCGCTATCCCTCAGCCGAAGAAATGGCCCAAGACCTCCGTCAATTCCGCGCTGGCCGCCGCATTCGCGCCCGTCGCCTCGGCACCATGAAACCGCTGATGCGCAAGCTGTGGGCCAACCGCAGCTTAGTCACGGCGGTATCGCTGGGCTTGTTCATCACGGCCGTGCTGGTGGCGCTGCTGGCGCGCCAGGTCAAACATCACATGGAAGGCCGCGAGGTCGAAATCCAAGAGCAAGTGCGCAGCGAACTCACTGAGATGTTGCAGCCGAAATGGCTGACTGCGTGGGAACACAACGGCTTGCTCGACTGGGTCAGCGTTAAACCGCACACACAAACCCATCCGCTGTTTCCCGAACTCCAGGTACTAACGCTACCGTCTGTGTCATCGAATGTGGCCTTGGGCCTCGACGTGGCGCCCCTGGATAACGCCCTGCTCGAACTCCTCATTGCCGACCGTTCAATTGGTGACGGCTACGCCTTGCGTTATGAACGCGCTGATGGCAGCGGTGAACTGCAACTTCTGCGCGGCAGCGCCGACGACACCGGCCGCCGCACCGAGATTGGCCACGTCTCGCTCGATTTGGTGCGTCCGTTCCGCTTGTCTTTGGTTCGCGAAGACGACCTCATCACCGCCCGCGTTGATGACCGCGAGGTCATTCGCTTTCCCGACTTGGCACCGATTGAAGGGCTCGAGAACGACAAGGTCTCGCTTGCGATGCGCCCAGAATCGGTGCGCTTGGCCAATATCGTCCTCGAACGTCAGCGGCCGCCTGAAAAGGTCAGCCGCCTCGTTGCCATCGACATGGTACGCCAGCAGGGCCGTTACGATCGAGCCATGACGATGTACCGTGAATTTCTGCGCGATTTCCCGGACAGCGAAGACAGCCGCAGCGCGCACTACCGGATTGGCCTGTGCCAAGAAAAACTCGGCCGCTACGACGATGCGCTCGATACCTTCGCCGAGCTCAGCCGGCAAAGCGAAGACAACCCACGCTACTTCATCAACTCTACCTTCCACGCCTGGTCCACCGCGTTGAAGCTCGCGCGCTACGACGAAGCCGACGGCTACTTCGACTCGATTCGACGCCGATTTGACCTGCGCCAGCTACTGGCCGCGGTTCCCTTTGACACCCTCGCCAGCCTACCGATGGACTACATCAAACGGGCCCGCGAAGCCGAAGACCCCGAACGCGCCCACAGTCTCTACCTGACCGCGGTAGACATTGCGTCTTACCTTGAGAAATGGTCGCTCATGCCGCTGGGCCTGCTTGGGGCCGGCGATGTGACTTTGGCAGAAGGCCGGGTTGCCGAGGCCATTGAGTACTACCGCCAAGTGGCAAACGACGAGCGCTTCGCGACCAGCGATCAACACTTGGCGCAACTCAAAACCGGCGAAGCCGAACGCTTGCGATTCCGCTTCAGTGAATCGCAAGACGCCTACCAGTTGGTCATCGATGACAGCACCCGTGGCGAAGCCCAGTGGGCTCGCCTGTGGTTGGGTGATCTGCTCTTATATCTCGGTGACCGCGAAGCCGCGATCCGCGTGTGGCGGTCGTCAACCGAACCCGTCACGCGGCCCGGCAAGCTGATGGCGCACCTGGTTCAGGCCAGCGATCCGCTGCCGGTTGGCGACGATCCGTTTTTCGCCAACGATATCGAATATTTCAATGCCGTGCTGAGCCTGCTCGAAGGTAACGAACTGTCGTACCGGGAGCGCCTCGAAAACGTTATCGCGATGTCTGAGCCCCACGATTGGCCAGCCAGCTTGGCTCGCCAAATCGTGAGCGAACTCGAGCATTACCCGCCTTATCCGGCCCCTGACGGCGAACGCTTTCAAGACGGTCCGTAGCGTGGGCGCGGGTGCGCCTGAATCAGGCGCACCCCTAGCGTGGGCTACTCCTCGTCGTTATACGAGTTCTCATCCATTTCGTCTTCGACCCCCTCGGTCTCTTCTTCGACAATGGTGATAAACTCATCGAGGGCGTCATCAACAGCCTCGTTGAGACGGTACCCTTCTTCTTTGAGCAGCTTCTTGATCTCGCTCTTTAGGCTCATGACCTCTCCTGATTCGGTCGTGAATCCACCGCCAGGAAAACCTGTTCACGGTGACCTTGATTGCCCCTCGTGTGAGGCCTGTGCCGATCGTTACCAAAGCGGCGCGCCCCCTGCAAGCACCGATCTGGTTTCGGCCTGGCGAGTGGGCGTCACCACGCGCTGATTCAGCCCTTACCCGGATGCAGCCCGCACTCACGATTGCCATGCACTTTGGTTGGGTCGAAATACACGGTCTCATCAGGCAGCTTGTGCTGCGTCAGGTAGGCGGCCATGTCGGCCTCGGTCCAATCCAACAACGGCGCCACCTTCACCAAGGGCGTCTCAATCAAACCAGACTGCTCCTGATCGAAGTACGTCATACCGGCGCGGAACGCGGTTTGCTCGCGACGCACGGCGGTCAGCCACACCGTCGGTGCGAGTGCGCGCAGGCCGCGCTGGAACGGCTCGAGCTTGAGCTCTTTGGTCAACTCGTCGTGCTCAGGGGTGTCGGGATCGGGCAAGGCGCCCGCCACCGCTTCACGATGCGCACGGGTCCGCTGCGGTACGAACAGCTGAACGTTCAGCCCCAACTGCTTGATCACCTGGTCGGCGAAGCGGTAGGTGTCGTCGGTATTGTAACCGTGATCCACCCACAGCACCGGGATGTCAGGCTGCACTTGAGCGCACATGTGCAGGATCACGGCTTCGCCGGGGCGAAAGTTGGTAGACACCACGGCACCGCCATCAGCGCCTTCAATGGCGTAGCGAACCAGGTCTTGGGGTGGCTTGCCTGTAGCGAAGGCATTAGCGGCGGCGATGTCGAGCATGGTGGTGGCTTTCAGATTGGGGCGATGGTGGTGAGTACGCAACGCGGATGGCCTGTGCTTAGTTAGCGTGCAAGGACTCGTTGAGCTCAACCGCCGTCGTATTGCGAATCGCCTCAACGCCGCCGGTCAGCGAGTTGCGGCGGAACAACAGGCCGTTGTCGCCGCTGAGTTCACCGGCCTTGCGGATTTGCTCGTCCCACTTGCACAACACCTTCGAACCCGCCGTCAGATACAAGCCGGCCTCCACGATGCAGTCATCGCCAAGCGAGATGCCGATACCGGCATTGGCGCCGAGCAAAGTGCGTTCGCCAATCGCGATGACCTGCTTACCGCCGCCACTCAAGGTGCCCATGATCGACGCGCCACCGCCCACATCGGAGCCGTTGCCAACCACCACGCCGGCCGAAATACGCCCCTCAACCATAGACGCACCCAGGGTGCCCGCGTTGAAGTTGACGAAGCCTTCGTGCATGACGGTGGTGCCTTCGGCTAAATGCGCACCGAGGCGCACGCGATCGGCATCGGCGATACGTACGCCGGCCGGCACCACGTAGTCGGTCATCCGCGGGAACTTGTCGACGCTGAACACCTGCAAGCATTCGCCACGCATGCGCAGACGAGCCCGGATGCAGTCAACCGCCTTGGCCGCAATCGGGCCGTGGCTAGTCCAGGCCACGTTGGTCAGCAGGCCAAACACGCCATCCAAGGTGCACCCATGCGGCTGCACCTTGCGGTGCGACAACAGGTGCAGGCGCAGGTAGGCATCATGGCCGTCAACCGGGCCGTCAGCCAGGTCGCCGATGAAACACGCCACCACCTTCTGTACCGCGTGCAGGCTGGGGCTGTCGAGTTCGGCAACCGCTGCCATCGCTTTGAGCGCGGTAATGTTGGCATGCGGTTGACCATCTTCGAGGTACGGCGTGAAGCAGCTCAGGGCCTCTTGCACCTGGGCCGCGTCGAGCGCGTAGCTGGCCGAACCGCAGGTATGCCCGGCAACGCGTGCCAGCACCGCGGCAGTACCGTAGTTCTCGCCCTTGTTGACCACCGGGTAGTAGACATCGAGCAGGTCCGCGTCATCGGCACTGCCGGCGTAGCGCGCTACACCGAGGGCAAAGGCAGCCGGCTTTTGGTAGCCTGCCTGGGCTTCCACATCGGCTACGTATTGGCGAAACTCGGCGTCGGTACTGATCGTCGGCATCATGCTCTCCTTACAGGGGGCGCCGAGCATTTGCCCTGCGGGCGCGCCTGCAAGCGGCAGCCCTTGGCCCGGCCGCTCTAGCTGATCGCGTACGGGTCGACGTCTACCGCCACTTTAACGCCACGCTTGGCCTTCAGAGGGCCGTCAGCCAACAGGCGGTCGAGGAACTGTTGAGCCGCCCCCCTGCTCGCCGCCTTAACTAAGGCATGCCACCGGTGCTGGCCCTTGAGAAAGGCCAATCCGGCTGGGGTTGGCCCCAGCACCACCTCGCCCTGAGCCGCAGCCTGCAGACGCTGGCTATGCTCCTCGGCCACCGCTTGCACCCGAGCCGCGTCTTCGCCGCGCCACAGGATGCGCAGCAAGCCGCCCGCAGGCGGATAGCCATACTCACTGCGTAAATCAATCTCAGCGGTGTAGAAGGTTTTCGGCCGACCACGCAAAGCGCAGGCAATGGGTGGCGCCTCAGCGTCGAAGGCCTGCACGATCACGCGACCAGGTCGCTCACCACGCCCAGCGCGGCCCGCCACCTGGGCCACGAGTTGGTAGGTTCGCTCGCTGGCTCGAAAATCGGGGATCGACAGGCCGTGATCGGCAGCAACCACACCCACCAAGGTCACGCGCGGGAAGTCCAAGCCCTTGGCCACCATCTGCGTGCCGACCATGCAATCGGCCTCGCCCTTCGAGAAGGCTTTGAGCACGCGGGCATGGCCCTGACGCGAGCCAACGGTGTCGGCGTCTACGCGCAACAAGCGCAGACCAGGAACCAACTCGCTGATCTGCGCGGTCAACTGCTCGGTCCCAACGCCTTTGGTGCTGAGATCAGGCTGCTCGCAGGCCGGGCACAGCCGCGGCAGCGGCACAAAGTGCCCACAGTAATGGCAACGCAGGAGGTCTTGCCCTTTGTGGTAGGTCAGCGACACGTCGCACTGCGGGCATTTCATCGCATGGCCGCAGCCCATGCACGATACCACCGGGCTCCAGCCACGCCGGTTGAGCAACACGATGGCCTGCTCTTTGCGATCGCGCACGACTCGCAAGGCCTCCACCAACTCTTCACTCAACACCGCGTGGCGCTTTTGCCGCCGGCACTCTTCGCCCATGTCGATCACTGTCGGCGTTGGCAGAGCCCCACCGGCTGGCCGGTCGCGCATGGTCAGCACCGTATAGCGACCCGTGCGGGCGTTTTGGTAGCTCTCCAAGCTCGGCGTTGCCGTACCCAGAATCACCGGCACCGACAATTGCCGCGCATACACAATCGCCAGATCGCGCGCCTGGTAACGCGGGGTGCTGTCCTGCTTATACGAACTGTCGTGCTCTTCATCGACCACGATCAGGCCCGGCGCCGGCATCGGCGCAAACAGCGCAGAACGGGCGCCAATCACGAGATCCACTTCACCCTGGGCCACCTGCCGCCATTGCTCGGCGCGCTCGCCTGCGGTGAAACCAGAATGCCACACCACCACGCGCTCAAAGCGACGCCGGAAGCGCGCCGCCAACTGCGGCGTCAGGCCAATCTCCGGCAACAGCACCAGAACCTGCTTGCCGCTGGCGATGACCTTCTCGGCGAGTTCCAGATAGGCCAAGGTCTTACCAGAACCGGTCACACCATAGAGGAGGTAGGTCTCGTGGCGGGCCTCGTCTAAAGCCTGGGCCACGGTGGTGACCACGGCCTGCTGTTCGTCGGTGAGGGCAAAGCGTTCGTCTTTGACGTCGAGACGCGTCTCTTGGATGTCCTGATTCTCATCGAGAACCAAGGCGCCAGCCGTCACCATGCGCTCGAGCGTCTGGCCCGTACAGTTGGCCCGGCGCCGGGCATCGGCAAACGGGATCGCATCCGGCGGCAAGAGCTTGAGCACTTCCTGCTGACGCGCAGTCAGAGTGCCGGCAAAGCCTGGCACCGGACGCAGCATCCGCTCGCGCTTGATCGCGGTGCCCTCGCGCACCGGCGCTGGCACCACGCCGGCGAAAAACTCACCCAGCGAGCACCGGTAGTAGCTGGCTGCCCAACGGATCAAGTCCATCAGGGCTGGCGGCAGACGAACCCCGGCGCGCCGGTCCAATACGGCCTTCAAGGTAACGCCGTCGGGCGGTGCGCGCCGCCCGACGGCGGCCACAAAGCCCCGCTCACGGCGCGGGCCGAAGGGCACCAATACGCATTCACCCACGGCCAGGTCGGCCAATTCGGGCGGAACCAGGTAGCTATAGGCATCACGGCCGGGCACATCCAAGGCCACATCGGCGATAAGGGGCAGGTCGTCGCTCACAGACTCCCAGGTGTCGTGCCCGCGCCACGATGCGCAAGACCCGCACCGGCTATTACATGCCTGCTAGGCATCATCAAGCTCGGACCAAAATAGGGTCTTGCGGTGGCCTCCGGTGATCATATGTTCCCCGCCCTGCTGCGACGGAGAGCACTCCAGATCAGCGGCCAAGCTTGAGGACAGGCTCGGGGACATAGCTCAGCTGGTAGAGCGCTACAATGGCATTGTAGAGGTCAGGAGTTCGACTCTCCTTGTCTCCACCAAACGCAGGGCCGGTGATCACAGATCACCGGCCCTGCTTCGTTTACGACGTGGCGTCAAGGCCGCTACCCCCCTCACGGAGTGTTGTACACGCGCACAAGACGCCTGTCATCAGAACGCCTTTGCTGCCTTGAGACTGGGCCGGCCCCTGTCTAAGGTAGGGCGAAGCCTACCACCGCCTGAGGGGTCACACATGGCGATGCGTTCTCTGTCCGCACTCATTCTCGGCTGCGCCCTGAGCCTGCCGCTTGTTCCACTATCGGCTGTCGAGTCCCCCTGGGACGACACGTGGAGGATGGAACTCAAGGGTGAGGAGCGGGTCTACGCCGACTACGGCGGCTCCAGCTACCTACAGGTGACCGTCGACGAACTCGCCGACATCGCCTTCCTGAAAGACAAAGACGTCTTGTTGACCGCCAAGTTTGCGGCCCTCGATCAAACCAAGGTTACCTTCTATGGCCTCGATGGTCTCACCATCGAGGGTGCCACCGAAGCCTGGGCCCGCGCGCTCGATGGCGACAACCTGTATCTGCTCGGCAAGCTCACCTTGAAGAAGGACGCGCGCGTCTTCACCGTCAGTCATGTGGTGCCAGCCCCATCTGACGCCGAGGTCGTTGCTGAACGTCTGAGCAAGCTCAAGCCCGACGACCTGCAAGGCCGCCTCGATGTGGCCGCCTGGGCTCGCACGACCGCCGACGGCCAGGGCAATAAGACTTGGTGGCTCCAGGCTTCCGACCAGATCGTTGCCGACACGGTCAACGCAGCGGCTGAGAAGGCCCAAGCCAACAAAGACACCACCCTCCTCATCACCGCCATGACCTGGGCGATCGAGAACGGCAATCGCGACCTCGCAGCCGAACTCGGCAGCACGCCCTGGGTTCTTGAGGGCGACGAGGAAACCGCCACCAAGGTGGCGACGATGATGGAATCATTGGGCTATGTCTTACATGGCAGCGGCGACAGTCAGAAGTGGATGACCCAAGCCACCGCGCTGCGCAACGAATACGATGAGCGCCTGGAAGCGCTGCACTGGAAAGACGCCGATGGCTATTTCCAACTCGGCCGCTGGGCCGACCAACACGCTGACGTGTTGCCGCACGCGCGTGAACTGGCCCACACCAGTTATCTCAAGGGTCAGCAGGCCGATCCTCGCCATCCGGGCATTCGCCGCGAGCTGGGCCTGCCGCCCACCACCGAAGGTGACGGCGAGCAGGTCTACCAACTCGATTACGATAGCGACGGCTTCCACCTCAGCGCACCGCAAGGTTGGGACCGCACCGCCAAGCCGGTGGTGTCTGGCTCTGACGTCACGTGGATCGATCCACGCAGCGACACCGCCTTCATCGCAGCCAAAACCGTTGACGATAGCACGAAGCCTAGCATCGATGTGATCTGGCGTATGCAGATCGAAACCCTGCGCATTCGCCCTGGTTTTGAGGCCAGCCCTGTGCAAATCGCCAGCCATGGTGCCGGCGAAATGCGCCGCATGGGTTACAGCTCGCGCAGTGGCGATGAGCAACGCCCGGCCGAACTGGTCCTCATTTACAATAAGACATCTGGTTTCGGCATGGCGCTTACCGTGAGCTTTGTTGAGAAGGAAGCCGAAACGGCCCGGGCTGCCCTCAATAGCGTAGTCGACAGCACCTCACTGCCACAACGCATGGTTCAGGCCGCGCCGATGCAGCCACCCGGAGTGTCTGTGCCGACTCCGGGCCAAGCACCAGGACAGGCTCCTCTAGTCCCAATGCCAAATGCGCCCCAGGGCGATGCGGGCGCTGCCTTCGACCCCTGATTATCTCAGCAGCGATACCACTTAGCAGAGCCTTGACCCTCGGGTCAGGGCTTCTGCTTTTGGCGCCAACGATCGACGCACACTTGCCCCCACGTCGAGTCCTGGTATCGCCTGTGCTTCGACACCACGCCGGGGTGGCGGAATTGGCAGACGCAAGAGATTTAAAATCTCTCGCCCGCAAGGGCGTACGGGTTCGAGTCCCGTCCCCGGTAGTGTTTTCATACCTGTGAAATGAGCATCGCATCGGCACCCCGGTCTGCATTTATCACCGAAATTGCCTCGACGGACGCTGCGCCGCTGCGGTGATTGCTCGTTTCGAGGGCAAGGTCGACCTGCGCCCGGCGCATCACAACACCACGATCAAAGACACCTTCTTTGGCCGCCGTGTTTACATTGTTGATGTAGCCCTCACCGAAGCAGAGATGCGCCGCATCCAGGCCGAAGCGAGCGAGGTGATCTGGCTCGACCATCATCAGACCAGCGTGCCGCTTCAGGCGAGCCTCGGCTGGGGCCGCATTGAGCAACACCACAGCGGCGCCACGCTCGCCTGGGATCACTGCTTCGGCGACCAAGCCCTGCCCGATATTTTGGCCTACGTCCGCGATAAGGATCTGTGGCAATGGCGCCTGCCGCACAGCCGCGCGATTTGCACAGCACTCGACCAAGATATTGGCGACGAAGACATCCCGCGCGTGCTCGACATCGATCCCGCCGGCCTTATCGAACGTGGCACCGCCTTGCGCCAGAAGATCATGACCGAAGTCACCATGATCGCACGCCGCGGCGTTGCCGTCAGCGAACCCTACGGTTTACGCAAGGTCACGGCCCTGGTGGTCAACAATCTCAACCACGTCAACGAAGTCGGCGACTTGGCCGTGCGCGCCACCAGTGATGGCGGCCTGGGCCACCACTTGGCGATTTGCTTCGGTCTGCGCCAAGACGGTCGTTGGATTCACAGCCTGCGCTCGTCGGCCGGGGTCGACTGCGAGCGCATCGCGGCCAACCGTGGCGGCGGCGGCCACAAACAATCGGCCAGTTACCTCGCCGACCGGCCCTTCCCCCTCAGCATGGATTGCCTCGACTGGCCCGTATCGCTCGACTGATTTCATGTCGTTGCGACATGTTTACTAGCGATTTGGTACCGTTTCGGCCGTTTTTACTTGGCACATCCTGCGCTCACCTTGAGACGTGCTGGCATTCTGCCACACCTCAGGATTGCCACTGTTTCGCTCCTGAGTCATCGACTGCCACCGGAAGGAGCGTCTAATGATCGACCCCCAAACCATGACTGAAAAGACCCGGCAGGCCCTCAATGCCGCCGGCGAACTCGCCCACAATTTCCAACACGCCCAAATCCACCCCCTGCATCTGGCCACCGCCCTGTTTAGCGATGAAGACGGGCTGGCACGTCGCCTCGCGACCAAAGTCGCCAGCGACCCCGCCGCGGTGGAGCGCGAACTACGCCGGGCCCTCACCGCTATTCCGAGCCAAGACCCGGCGCCGGCCCAACCTGGCTTGAGCGAGGCCCTGGCCAAAACCCTACGCAGCGCCGAAGCCAAACGCAAAGCCGCCGGCGACAGCCATCTTGCCGTCGACCAACTCTTGCTCGCCGTGTGCGACGACCGCGCCACCAAGGATGCGCTCAGTGCCTGCGGACTAACGCCCAAGGCTCTGGCTGAAGCCGTGACCGCGGTTCGCGGCAGCCACAGCGTCACCAATGATCAAGCCGAAGGCAGCTTCGAGGCCTTAGAGAAATACGGTCAAGACCTCGTGGTCTTGGCCCGTGACGGCAAGCTCGACCCGGTTATCGGCCGTGACGACGAAATCCGCCGTGTGGTCCGCGTGCTATCGCGCCGCACCAAAAATAACCCGGTGCTCATCGGCGAACCCGGCGTTGGCAAAACGGCGATCGTTGAAGGCCTCGCGCAGCGTATCGTTAAGGGCGATGTGCCTGAAACCTTGCGCGATCGGCGCGTGATCTCGCTCGACATGGGCGCACTGGTCGCCGGCGCCAAGTACCGGGGTGAATTTGAAGAACGCCTCAAGGCCGTGCTCAAAGAAGTGCACGACGCCAACGGCCAAGTCATCTTGTTCATCGATGAGATCCACTTGGTGTTAGGTGCCGGTCAAACCGAGGGCGCGATGGACGCCGCCAATTTGCTCAAGCCGATGCTGGCTCGTGGCGAACTGCGCTGCATCGGTGCCACCACCCTCAACGAATACCGCAAGCACGTTGAGAAAGACCCCGCCTTTGAACGGCGCTTCCAGCAAGTGCAGGTCGGCGAACCCTCGGTTACCGACACCGTGTCGATCCTGCGTGGCCTCAAAGAACGCTATGAAACCCACCACGGCGTACGCATTGCCGACGCCGCGCTGGTCACCGCCGCTCAGTTCGCCGACCGCTACATCACCAACCGCTTCTTGCCCGATAAAGCCATCGACTTGATCGACGAGGCCTGCGCCAACGTGCGCGTGCAGCTCGACTCGCAGCCCGAAGCGATTGACCAACTCGAGCGGCGCAAACTGCAGCTTGAGGTCGAAGCAACCGCGCTTGAACGCGAAAAAGACCAAGGCTCAGCTACCCGCCTAGCTCGCGTCCACGAAGAGTTGGCGGCCATCAAAGAAGAGTTGGCCACCCTTCAAGCCACCTACCAAGCCGAGAAGGCGCGCGTGCAAGGCACCCGCGACATCCAGCAACAGCTTGAACAAGCGCGCCACAGCATGACCGAAGCCGAGCGTGCCTACGACCTCGGTAAGGTTGCTGAGTTACGCTACGGCACCATTCCCGAGCTTGAACAACAGCTCGAGGCGGCTGCTGCGGCCGAGACCGATAATGAGAGCAGCGGCACCAGCTTGCTGACGGAATCGGTCAACGTTGAGCAGATCGCTGAGATCGTTAGCCGGTGGACCGGGATCCCGGTCACCAAGCTCGGCCAGAGCGATCGTGATCGCCTGCTGCACCTCGACACCGTGCTGCATCAGCGCGTCATCGGGCAAGACGAAGCCGTGGAGGCCGTTGCCGAAGCGGTGCTGCGCAGCCGCGCTGGTCTTGGCCGCCCGCATCAACCCACCGGGAGCTTCCTGTTCCTCGGGCCCACCGGCGTCGGCAAAACCGAACTAGCCAAGGCGCTTGCCGCTGAACTGTTTGACGATGAGCGCCACATGGTGCGTATCGACATGTCCGAGTACATGGAGCAGCACAGCGTGGCTCGCCTGATCGGTGCGCCTCCCGGCTACGTTGGCCATGATGAAGGTGGCCAACTCACCGAAGCCGTGCGCCGCAAGCCGTACAGCGTGTTATTGTTCGACGAGGTAGAGAAGGCCCACCCGCAGGTCTGGAACGTGTTGCTCCAGGTCCTTGACGACGGCCGCCTGACCGATGGCCAAGGCCGCACCATCGACTTCTCCAACGTGGTCATCATCATGACTTCAAACCTGGGTGCCGAACACCTGCTCGAAGGCGTGACCGAGGGCGGCGACCTCAAGCCCGGCGTCAAAGACAAGGTCATCGAAACGGTGAAGCGGCACTTCCGCCCGGAATTCCTTAATCGCCTCGATGACCTAGTGGTGTTCAGCCCGCTGTCGCGCGAAGATCTGCGCAGCATCGTGCATCTGCAACTGGCCGACCTCAGCGCCAGACTGGTTGATCGCGACATCCTGCTCGACCTGCACGACACCGCGCTCGATCTGATCCTGACAGAAGCCTGGGACCCACACTACGGTGCCCGCCCCTTGCGTCGCTACCTCGAGAAGCAGATCGGCACCGCGGTATCCAAGTTGTTGATCAGCGGCAAACTGCTCGACCACAGCACGGTGCATGTGGTTGCCAATGGCGACACGCTCGACTACCGCGTCGAATTACGTGGGCCGAGCGCCACTGGTAGCGGCGGCCAGCGCGCCATCAGCGCCTGACCAGCGCCTGATCAATTCAACCCGGCGAGCAGGATCCTGCGCGCCGGGTTTTTGTTATCCCTTCAAGGGCATCGGATGATGAAGGCCACGTTGCCCGCCGAGTCCGCGATCGCTGCCGCTACCGCCGCCCGAGCGCTCATCGAGGCCCACCAGCACACCATCGCTCACCCAGTCTTCGTCGCCGCTATGTAATTCGGCAATCAACTGCGCAGTCAGGCGGTCACGCACACTGGCGTATGCCGGATCGTCAATCGCATTGCGCTGCTCTTTCGGATCCAATTCCAAGTCGAACAACAAGCGCGCATTGCCGGCCGGGAAATAAATCAACTTGTGGCGGCCATCATGAACCATGCGCGTTGCCGCGTGGCCTTCGCTGCACTCACCGAACAAGGTTTCACGACGCTCGCCACTAAACATAGAACGCCCCTCCACCGAGGCAGGCACGTCGATCCCACAGAGGCTCAACAGCGTGGGCATGATGTCTTGCCAGCCCACCAGGCGCCCATCGGCTTCACCTGCGGCCACTTCATGACAGGCATGCTCGGCACCAAGCACAATCATCGGCACGTTAGCCGAGCCTTCCAAGAACTGCCGCTTGGCCCACAGGCCGTGATCACCGAGGTGATCACCGTGATCAGCGGTAAACATGATCACGGTATTATTCAGCAATCCCTCCTCGCGCAGGGTGCCAATCACCAAACGTAGTTGATGATCGATGTGGGTACACAGCGCGTAGAAGGCTCGCAGCGCGATGTCGCGCTCGCGCGGGCCGTACATGGTATCGAAACTACTGCGCGCGCCCGCGAGCGGAGCCGGCATCCGCATCGGGTTTTCAGACCAGTTGCCGAACACGGCTTCTGGCAATTCCGCATCGCGGTACAAATTGAGGTAACGCTGCGGCGGCACCAAGGGCGGATGCGGCGCCATGTGACTGAGATACCAGAAGCCCGGTCGCTTGGGATCCCGCCGGCGAATTTGCCGACACATCGCCCGCGTAGCCCACTCGGTTGGGTGATGACGATCATCAAGGTGCCACGGCGCCACGTGGTACTGATTATTGCACATGCCGTGACCAAAGAATTCACCGGGTTGGCCAACGTCGGCCAGATACGCCTCGTAGTCGTCGGTCACGCCGTACTGGGTGCGGCCCTCTTCAAGCAACACCACGTCGTCAAAACCGATCCGATCGCGCTGCGGGTAGACGTGTAATTTGCCCACCGCCTGGCACTGGTAGCCGGCATCGCGGAAGGTGCCGGCCAAGGTCGGCACATCCGGCATTTCCAAGCGGTCGCGGTAGGTGCGGTCACCGTGAAAACGCGGCGTGGTACCGGTCATCAAGGTACGCCGTGCCGGAATACACACCGGGCACTCGCTGTAGCAGCGATTGAACACGGTGCCGGCCCGGGCCAATTGATCGAGGGTGGGCGTCATCACCGCCGGATGGCCGCGATGGCCAAACAGGGCACTGGGCCAGTGGTCGGTGCAAATCAGCAAAACGTTGGGGCGGTCGCTCATGCCGCAAGGCTAGGCAGCGCGCCTGCATGCGCAGCAGGCAGCGGCACATCCTCGCGGCCACCGTTCCACCGGTGATATTGTTGCGGACCAATCGCAGCAAAGCCCTCCCCCCAGAAACACCGTCAGCATACTAGCGCACCATGAACATCAGCGTCAGCGCCAACGATCCGCGCCTCGAGTGGGCCGGAGCCCCCCACCTCCATCGCGACAACAACTGCGTTATTCCGCTGCGCTGCGATCCGGCTGAAGACCTACTCTTTCATGAAGGCCTGCGCGATAAACTGCACTGCCCAGCCGGAATTCGAATTCGTTTCAGCACCACCGCCACCCACATCAAGGGTACCCTCAATCGGGCCCTGACCGCCAAGCCGGTGGCCTGCACTTGCGATGGTCAGATCTTGGCCAGCGCACCGCTCACCGACAGCGACCACTTCATCTTTACCGAGCTTCCGAGCGGTAGTAAAACGCTTGAGCTGTGGCTGCCACAAACCTGTCCCGACTTTGGCCTCTGTGCCCTCGAACTCGACGCCGACATCACCCCAGCCCCAAACGGCGGCCCGCGCTGGGTCCACTACGGCAGCTCCATTAGTCAGTGCGCCGCAGCCCAGACCCCGGCCGAAACCTGGCCCGGCACCGCAGCGCGCCTCGGCGGTCTCGATCTCACCTGCTTCGGTTTGGGTGGGCAATGTCATCTCGACCCGATGCTGGCGCGCGCGATTCGCAACCGCAAGGCCAACGCAATCTCGCTCAAACTGGGCATCAACATCTGCGGTCAGTCGAGCCTCAATGCGCGCACCTTTGGCCCCGGCATCTGCGGTTTCGTGACGCTGCTGCGCGAACGGCACCCAACGATTCCGATTGTGTTGATCTCGCCGATCTTCTGTCCCCATCGTGAAACCAACGACAATGCCGTTGGCATGAATCTCGAGAAGATGCGCGTTGCGGTTGAACAAGCCGCCACCGACCTGCGCGCCTGTGGCGACCGCGCAATTCACTCCCTCTCGGGACTCGAGTTATTCAGCAGTGACGACGCGCATCTCTTGCCCGATAATCTGCATCCCAATCACGAAGGCTACCAACTGATGGGGCAGCGCTTTCACGACAAGGTAACCCAGCGCTTCTTCATCTGAGCACCCGCCACCGAATCGCTAGACGCCTAAACTGAGCAAAGCGGCGGCAAAGCGACGCGCACCCTCAACGAGCTCTTCGTCACTGGCAACACCATAGGTCAGCCGGAGACGATCGCTCGGCTTGCTGCGGCCAGGCTCGGGCGCAAAGGCATAACAGCCCGGCACATACAAAACCCGCTGTTCCAAGCAGGCCTTGAACAGAGCGCCATCGGGGCCGGTGTCAACTCCCGGCACCTGCAGCCACAAGTACAGCCCACCTGAAGATTCGGCCCATTGCGCCGAGCCCGCAGGCAATTCGCGATGCAAGGCCTCACTGAGAATCTGCGCCTTGCGTTGGTACACAGCGCGTAAATCGGCAACCTGCTCGTCGAACACGCCAGTCGCCAGGGCCCGCGCTAAGATATGGTGGGCAAAATTGTTGGACCCGAAATCGTGATTGCCCTTGAGGTGCACCACCGCCGCCACCAAACGTGGTGGCACCACCATAAAGCCGGTCTTGAGACCCGGCGCGAACGGCTTCGAGGCGGTCAAAAAACTCGCCACGCGATCACCACTGGCATCCATCGTGGCCATCAACGGCGGCCGCTGGTCGGGTTCGAAGGCCAGTTCGTAGTAGGCCGCATCCTCAATCAGGAGAACCTGCTCGGGCAGACCATGAACCAAAGCCATCAAGGCCTGGCGCCGTTCAAGCGATAGCGTCCACCCGCCTGGGTTTTGGTGGTAGCTAACCACGTAAATTGCTTTGAGCCGAGCCAACTCGCCGCTGGCGCGCAATTGATCGAGCAGCAGCGCGAGCTGATCCACCTGCATGCCGTCGGCGTCGCTGGCGACGCCACGAATATCGCAGCCGAAACTCTCGAGCACCCCGGTATACACAAAATAAGTCGGATCTTCTACGATCACGATGTCGCCCGGATCGTAGATCGCTTCCCCGAGCAGTTCCAGACCCTGCTGGGATCCGGTGCATACCACCACTTGGTCGGCGTCATCATAGGCGGTGCCGGCGCAGTAGCGCGCCCGCACCAAATCACGCAGCGCATGATGCCCCGGCGTCGTGCCATACTGCAAAGCATCTCGACCGGCCTCGGGGTCGGCGAGGATCTCGTTGACCAAGGCCTGCACACGCGCGCAGGGCAGGCTGGCTCGGTCAACCAGACCGGCCGCCAAGCTGATTAAACCCTCCACCTCTACAGCCTGCTGCATCAGCCAAGAGATCGGTGGGGCCTGGGTTCGAATCGCGCGTGAGCTCAGCATCTCGGCAGGGTGCCGAAACAAACGCCTGAGTCCATCGCGGCGATCTGGCCGATTCAGCGAAAGTGACATTTGCATCCTACGCGCAGGTGGTTAGTATGCGGCTACGCCTCTGCCCTCCCTGATGTCACACAACATAAGGCAAGGCAAACCTACTGCGCCCAGGAGATCCGATGAATCGCCCTTACCTGCTGCCTGTGATCGCCACGCTCATTGCCGGATCAGGCGCCACTGGATCGATGCTGGCCGCTGCTGAAACACCCTTCGTTGGTCCGGCCGCCACCGCCATGGGCGGTAGCAGTGTCGCTATTGCCGATGACGCCCTAGCCCAATACCACAACCCGGCGTTTTTTGGATTCATGGGCCGCACTCCAGACACACCCGTGGCACCCGAAGGTGAAAACGGCACCGCGCCCGAGCACGCTCGCGCCGATCGCCGCGATCTCGGCGACCGACGTTTCAGCCTCAACTACGTCGATGTCAATATGGGCGGCCAACTACTTGGCAACCTGGGCACCTTGGTCAGTCAGCTCAATGACATCAATACCGACGCACTCGAGAACGCCAGCAGCCTCACAGCGCAAGACATCAAAGACATCACCACCCTCGCCGCCAGCCTGTCCAGCATCGACGACCCCGGCAACTTGGCCTTGCTGGATGCCAACGCTGGCGCCTCTATCCAAATTGGATCGATTGGCGTCGGGCTCCGCAGCTTTGGTATGGCCCAGGCCTACGTCGATGATGTAGACCTGCAAAACCTCGGCCTCGATTTTGCCAATGGCGCCGCGCTCGGTAACGAAATCGCCTCGACCGCCGCGTCAGATCCAGGCTACACACCCGGCTCACTGCAGGTGCTGAGCAACGACCAAGCAACTGAACTCGGCGGCAGCCTTGGCGGCAACGCCGCTGCCGTTCAGTACATCGATCATCAACTCCAGCAGGGCTTAGCCGATGGCACCATTACGCCCGACCAGATTGACGAAACCATTGCAACCCTGACCGCCATCGGCAATGCCACGGGCACTGGTGGCAGTCTCGATCAAAACACCACTTTGCTGGTCGCTAGCGGCATTGGCCTGTTTGAGATTCCGGTCAGCTATGGCTATGCTTTCAACGACAACCTGAGCATTGGCATTACCGGCAAGCTGCTGATGGGTCGCGTCTACGGTGGAGCAGCGCGCGTGTTCGATGACGATTTCGAAGACGCATTCAGCGACATCACCGACAACAGTAAGGAAACGACCACAGCAACTTTCGATCTGGGCGTCGCCTATCGCGTTGGCCAATTTCAGCTCGGAGCCCGCGGCACCAACCTCACCAAACCTGAGTTCGACGGCCCACAAGTAAGCGTCGACTCCAACGGCAACGGCACCATCGAGCCCGGCGAGCAGTTCACCGTCGATACCATCACGCTTGACCCGCAGCTCACCATTGGCGGCGCGTGGATTCCCTGGTCCAACCTGGTGCTCACGCTCGAAGGTGACCTGCTGGAAGCCAGCACAGTTTCAGAGTTTTATGACACGCGCTACATTCGTGGCGGCCTCGAGTGGGACGCCCTCGACGTACTCGCCCTGCGTGGTGGTGCCTACATGAACACCGCCAACAGCGATGCGCCCCTCGTGATCACAGGTGGCGTTGGCCTCGATCTCTACCTGCTGCAAGTCGACTTGGCCGCTGCGGTCAGCCCCGGTGACACCGCGGAGTTCGACGGCGATGAATACCCCGAGGTGTTCCGCGTCAGTCTCGGCGTCAAATCAGTCTTCTAGCCTGACATTCTGCAGCCCAGGGCACGGCCTTCAGCAGGCTACCCGCGCATAGATACCCGCCGGCAAAATACGGTCGTCGTTCGCATGCGCGACGCCCAACTCACCCGCAGTCACCTGGCCATAGCTGCGCAGCAAATTCACCAGCGCCTCGCGCTGAGCCCCGGGTGTATGGCAACTGAGCACCAACTCGCCACCCGGCGCCACCACGGCCGCGCAATCAGCAACCATCTCGGCGATATCGGATTCCCAGTTCCAGGTCTCGTTCTTCTTCTTGCCATGCCCAAAGCTTGGCGGGTCGGCAAACACCACGTCGTACGACCAGCCCCGTTTGCGCGACAGACGCAAAAAGGATCGCACATCATCAACAATCCACTTGAGCGACGCACCATCGAGCCCCGACAAGTTCTGGTTGGCCTGTCCCCAATCAACAACGCCGCGAGCACTATCAACGTGGAATACATCGGTGCCGGCCGCCGCCACCGCCAAACTAGCGCTGCCGGTGTAACCAAACAGGTTGGCAAAACGTTGACCGCTACCGAGCACCGATTGGAAGTGGCGCCACAGGGGTTCTTGTTCAAAGAACACGCCGCAATGGCCAAACTCTGTCAAGCGTAAGCCGAAACGCACTGCGCTCCCGTGCTCGCCCCGCCAGCTGATCTCCATCGGGCCCAGCGGCTCATGGTGAATCCAGGTGCCACCACCGGTGCTCTTGCGCCGGCATTCGCTCGCTGCGTCAGCCCATTGGTCTGGATACGCGGCGGCCCACACGGCCTGACTGCACGGACGAATCACCGTGCGACCGGCAATCCGTTCGAGCTTGCGACCAGAACCGGAGTCGAGGAGTTCGTAGCCAGGGATGGCATTGGCAATCAGGTCTGCTGACATGGCGCGCCACCTTGCCATGCGCCGCGTTTGGGCCATGGATTTTTGCATGGTGTGGGGAAACCCAACGCGATCACCACTGGCACCGGGCTGTGCCGGGCGCCATAGTCAAGGCATGGCCGAGCGTGCTGCCCTCTATCCTTCTGGTCTTCTCCAACTCGCCCAACGCCGCGGCCTTGTTGATCGGGACCAAGCCAAAGCCTGGGGCCGCGCCTTTATCAGCGCTGGCGCCACCGATCACGCCAGCATTGCCGCCACCCTCAGCAGCGCCGGTCTGCCGCAGGCGGCCGCCGTGCAGAGTCTCCTCACGCCTACGGCGCGCAGCTTCGGTGAATGGCAGGTCATTGCCGACTTACCAGCTGGCCCCCTTGGCCCCAGCTTCCTGGTCTGCTCGCCCGCCACTCTCGGCGTTGCCAAGCACCTGCAGGGCGACGCCGCCGCAGCGCGCGCGCAAGCAAATCGCGAACTCGCGATCAGCCCCAAGGCACGTCACGTGCTGCGTCCGATCACGGCGGTGAAGGATGTGGTGATCAGCGCCTATTTGCCTGGCCGCAATCTAACCGAACGCCTGCAAGCCCGCGGCCAAGCCAGTGAACGACGCGGGCTGCGCCTGGTCAGACACCTGCTCAAAGGCCTGATGCGGCTGCATCGCGCCGGCACCCTGCACGGCGATCTCCGCCCGGGCAATGTGCTCCTGACCACCGACCACCGCGCCGTCTTTACCCACCACGGCCTCGCCATCTGCGCGGATTCTTGGGCCAGCGGTTTTACTCCCTACGCCGCCTGGCTCGCCCCCGAATGCACTGACGGCCCGGGCGATGAACGCAGTGAGGTCTATGCCCTGGCCTGTCTGCTGTACCAAATCCTCAGCGACCGCGAGCCCTTCCCGGGCCAGCGACAGGCCCTGCAACACGCCAAGGCCGCGCGCCCAGACATTCGCCAGGTTGCCCCCGGGATTACCGAACGCACAGCCAAGACCATCGCCAAGGCCATGGCCATCAACCCGGCCGACCGCTACCCCAACGCCGAGCACTTGCTCAAAGCGATAATGGCCTGTCGCGACCACCTCCCACAAGCCGACCCGGCCAATCCCGGCGACCCAAGGGTTGCCACCCTGGCAGCTGCCAGCGCTGCTGGCGCGCCACTCGGTGAGCTTGAAGACCTTGACCAACTCGATCTCGACGACGCCCTGATCGACAGCGATGACACGCTCGACTTCGACAGTGACCCCGGCTTTTTAGACGACCACACGGTGGCAACGCATAGTCCGCAGGCTGGGCCCAGCGCAGCACCACGCACCCACGCCACCCAGGTCAGCCCCCCTGGATCGGATACCGAAATCGATCTCGCTCTCGATGACAGCGATAGCTTCTGCATCAACGAGCCCGATGACTGAGCCTCTTTGTATTGGTCTTGAGCTTTAGCCCAAACGCTGGGCCGTGAGCACCAAGAACATCGGGAACTCGCGCGCCGCCCGTTCTTCCGCCTCTTGTTTACGACCGGCGGAGCCACGCTTCGGCGAGCAGAGCTCTTCGCACGCCACCACGCCCCAGCCCTCGGCACCAAGCGCATTGAGGTAATGGCTCAGCGGCCGGTGAAAACTGGTGCTCGCCAATTCGGCGTCTTGACCGGGCCGGGTGCTGATTGGCACGCTGCGCGGCTGAAGATAGCCATCAATACGACGGTATTGGATCGAGCGCTGTTCGTCCCACCCAAAGCGCGCCTGCTTGGGAATCCGAAACGCCGGATGCGTCATCACCAACACCAAGCGGCCCCCTGGCGCCACATGCTGAGCAATCCCCGCCAATACCGGCTCGATCGGATCAAGGTCCTGCAAGGCCAGCACCACGGCGGCGTGATTGAAGCTGGATCCATCCAACACGGCCGCCAAATCACGCGCATCACCAAGCAGGTACTGCTCGGCAGGCCCCGCCCGTTCCTTGGCGCTGGCAATCAGGGCCGGCGCCGCATCAACGCCCACAACGCTGTTACCTTGGCTAGCCAGCAGGCGCGCCAACACGCCCTGGCCGCAACAGCAATCGAGGATCCGGTCGCCGGGCGCCGCGGCCAACTGCCGCAGCACCGCCGGTAGCACCACCTCGCTATGCAAGCGGTCACCACCGGCACCATGCCGCTCATCGTACCACGCAGCCTGGCCTTCCCAGGCGGTTGCCGCCGCGGGCTTGCCGGATTTGCCGCCAGATGCCGAGTTGGAGCGCGGCTGTCGATGCTTGGCCATCAGTGCAGCCTGTCAGGGGTCTGATCCTGGCTCAAGCCTGATCGTTGCCGCGCTCGCCAAGCTTGCGCAGGGCTTTCTCACTGAGCCGGGCCGATTTGTGCTCAAGCTTCTCGGCCTGCCGCGTGACCTTCTGCGCCTTGGTCGCATTGCTGCGCTTGAGCTGCTTGCTGCGTTTGCGCAACCGGTCGGCCCGGCCCCGCAGCCGGTCGGCCTGGGCTTTCAGCCACAGCCCCTCACGGATCCGGTCCCAATTGCGGCGCAGCAAGAAGGCGCCCACAATAATCAGCGGGCCGATAACCACAAAGCTCTGACTTAACCAGCGATAGTGATCAATTTGCTCCTGTGAGGTCATTTTGGCCATGAGACGGTACAGGCCCGAGCCCACGGCGGCGCGCACCTGGATCTCCACCATGACCCCATAAGCCGTGAGGGCCCCACCGATCAACCACATCACCACCACGTAACGCCAGCGCAGCATGCCGCGATCATAATGGCCCATACCGCCCAGGCCAAGGGCTGTGCCAGGGGGACAGGGCCCGCCACCACGCAGCCCTGCGCCACTCAGGGGCAAGCACAACCAGATCTGCGCCGTAAGCATAGCGACACTCGCTGCACACCACGCCTGCTCGGCACCCAAGCCGAGCGGGTGACAAGGGCTCCCAGCGCCCTAGGATCCTCCCGTGCCCATTACTCGCTCGCTGCTGACACTCCTCGCCCTGACCCTCTGCTGCCTCGGCGCGGCTGAGTCGGCCAGTCCTACTCCCGCCCTCGTTCTGAGCCTCGACCACGTCGGTCGCTCCAGTGCCGGTGCCCTCAATCAGGCCCGGAATCAAGCCCGGGAAGCCGGGCTCAGCACCATCGTGCTCGATCTTCGTGGGAGCAGCGCTGATGCCGACTCTGCGATCGCGCTCACCGAAGCCGCACTCAGTGACGACGACATCCAAACCGTCGCCTATGTCAGCGGCACCATGGGCGGCGGGGCCACGGCCTTTGCCCTCGCCTGCGATGCCGTGTACCTCGGCCCCAAAGGCTTGCTTGGCGCCATTGGCACCCCTGAGGATGCGGCCACCGCATCTCTGCTCACCGCCAAGCTGCGGCAAATAGCCATCACCCGCTCGCGCCCCGAAGATGCCCTGCTGGCCCTGGCCCTGGGCGAAAACCCACAGAGTTTCCTCGCCCACGAAGCCAAGCAGCGCAAGCTGATCAACGGTACCCATGGCTCGCTTGATGAGCTCCTCAGCGCCCTCGCACTGAGCCGTCACCAGGAACCCGAACAAGCACCCGCCGCAACCGACACTGGCGCCGTCGCCGCAGCGGCCCCAAGCACCGCCACAAAGCTGCAAGCCGGCACCGCGGCCTGGATTGAAATCGAAGGCACCATCGACCCGGTTCAGCTGGCCTATCTCAAACGGGCCTTTGCAGCCGCCGATGAGGCCGGCGTCAGCGTGATCATCACCAGCATTAAGTCGCCCGGTGGCTACCTGCAGTCAGCAATCGAGATGCTTGAGCTGACCCTGTCCTATCAAGGCCCTGATCACCCCAAACTGGTGGCCTACGTTGAAAACGAAGCGATCTCAGCCGCCGCTGCGCTGGCTTACAGCCATCACGAGATCTACCTCAAGAATACCGCCAAGATTGGCGACATTGGCGTCATCTTCCAGACCTCCGAAGGCATCGAATACGCACCAGAAAAAATCGAGACCTTCATGCGCGTCCAATTGCGCACCCTGGCCGACGTTCGCGGCTGGGATCGCGCGCTGTTGTCAAAGATGACCGCCCGCAACCAGATCTTATATGAGATTCACCACTACGACGGTCGCCTTGAATATGTGATTGGTGACGACCTGCCCAGTTTCCGTAAGCGCAACCCCGGCATTGATGATAGCCAAGTCGTTGAATCCAGCGGCGAAGACCGCCTGCTCACCTTAACCGCCAAAGAAGCGGTCGATATGGGCATGGCATCAGGGTTGGTTGCTGACCGCGAGGCCATGCTGGCCCACCTCGGCATCGACTCTACCAAGGTCATTGACCTCTCACCCAGTGCGACTGAGGAGTTGGCCTGGGCGCTGGGGGCCTGGGCCCCACTGTTGGCTGCGGCCACGGTCTTATTCATCGTGTTCGAGCTCAAAACACCCGGCGTTGGCATCTGGGCCATACTGGCCGGCATTTCCGGGACCGCGTTTTTGGTCTGCCAATACTACCTCGAAATGGCCTCCCACTTTGAGGCCGTGCTCCTGATCATCGGTGCCATTTTGATTGCGGTAGAGCTCTTCACCATGGCAACCAGCGGGCTGTTGGCTATTGGCGGTGCCATAATAATGGTCATGGGCCTCTTCTTTGCCTTCATGCCCAATGGCGTTCAGTTTGAGTTTGCCGATGAACGCTGGGCCCCGGCCATTGAAAATGCCCTGCTTCAAGCGCTGCTCTCGCTCGGCATCGCTGCCCTTGGTGTGATCATGCTCGCGAGCCGCCTGCACAACAGTCGACTGATGAAACGCCTGGCGGTTACCGCTGAAATATCCGGCGACAGCGGCGGCGTAATGGAACACGACGCCAGCCTGATTGGCCAGCGCGGGATCGTTAGTTCCCCGCTGCATCCAGGCGGCACAGTGATCGTTGCCGGCAATGAGGTCAGCGCCCGTAGCGAACACGGCGAAGCCCTCGAAAACGGCCGCGCCGTCATCGTCATCCGCGCTCAGTTTGGCGAACTCGTGGTGCGGCCCTGCCGCCCGGAGGACGAGGCATGAATCCGCTCTGGATCCTCGCGCAAACCGCTCCCGGCCTAGAAGCCAACAGCACCAGTCCGCTTGAATCGCTGATTCTGGCAACCGGCCTCATGCTCGCTGCGGCGGCCCTGATGGTGCTCGAACTGCTGATCATCTCATTCGGCATCCTCGGTATCGGTGCCGCTGGCTGTGCCGTCGCTGGCATCGTCATCGCCTTCCAAACCAACCTCGCCGCCGGGTGGACCTTCCTGGCTATCACCCCGATCGCTGCCGTACTGCTGGGCCGCTGGGGCCTAGCCCGCCTGCAACGCTCAAGCCTAGTTCCGCAAGCTGAAGTCACAGCCGACGCCGGCGCCCATCACATTGCAGAACGCATCGGTGCGAGTGTGGGGGCGATCGGCACCCTGGCCACCAACGCCCGCCCCGGCGGACGCGCCCGCTTTGCCGGTGGCGAATGCGATGTCCACGTCATTGGTGGGGCCCTCAACAAGGGCACCGCCATCATCATCAAGTCTATCAACGGCCCCACCATTTCGGTAGTCGCCGCACCCCCTCCTGATTCCTCCGACTCCCCCAAAGGAGATCCGCAATGAGCCCATGGGTCATTATCGGTATCGTCGTCATCGTCATCGCCTTTTTGGCATTCTTCGTGTTGGCAGGCCAAGCCATCTCGTTGTGGATCCAGTCGATCCTGTCAAACGCGACGGTTGGTCTGTTCCAAATCATCTTCATGCGCTTGCGGAAGGTGAATCCGGCGGTCATCGTCACCGCACGCATCACGGCGCAAAAGGCCGGCCTCAGCATCGGATCCGAAGAGCTGGAAGCCCACTACCTCGCTGGTGGCCGCGTGGTCCGCGTGGTATCCGCGCTGGTTGCGGCCAAAAAAGCCCGCATCCCGCTCGAATTCGATCAGGCCTGTGCCATCGACTTGGCCGGTCGTGACGTCAAAGAAGCGGTCAACACCTCGGTCAACCCCAAGGTCATCGATGTGCCCTCCGGTCAAATGGCTCGGTCCAGTATCGACGGCATCGCTGGCGACGGCATCCAGCTCAAGGTGAAAGCACGCGTCACCGTACGCACCTCGCTCGATCGCCTAGTTGGTGGCGCCACCGAAGAAACCATCGTGGCTCGTGTCGGTGAAGGCATCGTGACCACCATCGGTTCGGCTGAGAACCACATGCAAGTACTCGAAAACCCCGATCGCATCTCAACCATGGTGCTTGAGAAGGGCCTCGACGCCAACACCGCGTTCGAAATTCTCTCGATCGACATCGCCGACATCGACGTCGGTGAAAACATCGGTGCCCGACTCAAGATCGACCAAGCCGAAGCCGACAAGAAGGTCGCCCAGGCCCAGGCCGAACGGCAACGCGCGCTGGCCGTGGCCCGCGAGCAAGAGATGAAGGCCCTGACCCAGGAAAACCGCGCCAAGGTGGTGCTGGCTGAAGCCGAGATCCCGCTGGCTATGTCCGAAGCCTTCCGCACGGGTCGGCTTGGTGTGATGGATTACTACAACATGCAGAACATCACTGCCGACACCAAGATGCGGACCTCGATCGCCGAAGACGGCGCCCCGCCGCCCACGCCCCAGGACGGCTAATTCGTCATGGGACTGTTCGACGAACTCCGCCGCCATATCCAAGAGGCGATTGACGAGGCCCAAGGCCAAGGGCAGCCGGCACCAAGCCGGCGCCCGCGGCCGCGTGCGGCCAAGGCGACTGGGCCAGATCTGATTGATCTGACCCGAGAAGATCACCTTCCGCCGCCCCCACAGCAGTATCAGCAAGAACCGGTGCGCCGGGTTAAGCAAACCGCTGACGTCAAAGCACCCGAGCGCGTTCCGCTCGAGGCGCGCAGCAGCGTGCGCAACGCGATCAAAAATCGCAGAGTTTTGCGGCGAGCCCTGGTCCTCAAAGAGGTGCTGGGGCCGCCGGTTGGCTACCTGAGCCGACGCCGGTGAAGCGCCAAAGCTCATGCAGGGGGCAGCCCAGTGGCGCCCCCTGCTGCTGCATCTGTAAGGCTCGCCTGCTACCTACTAATGCGTTCTTGTCCGGCCCAGGCTTGAGGCGCGCTCGTCGGTGGTTAATTTAGGCCGCAATGGCCACACTGCCGGTTCGGAAATTTGCTATCTCGATCGACCCTGAAGAGGTTGTCGACTTCGAGGAACCCCTCGCGTACTTCGAAGAGGTGTTTGCTGAATTGCACTTTGAACAAGTCGGCAACTACAAATTCCGCTACGCCGATCGTGAAGCCACGATCACCGGCGAGCTCAGTTCGAGCCGCGATGGCTATGAGCTGTGGATGTTGGTTCAGGCGCCCGATGAGCACGAATACCGCATCGCGGAAGTTGCTGACGCCTTCGCTGGCCACGTTATCTCCAGTTCAGGCACCCGCAGTTGGTCAAGCGGCTCTTACAGTCATCGCAGCTGAACTAACTGCACCTTGCCACACACCCTAAGGGATGCACCGCAAGCGGTTGCCACCCAGCATTTGGCCCCCACGATCTGAGCTTTCAGGCCCACGCCCTGTAGATCCATCGGGCGTATCGCCACCGAGGTAGTTCGTCACATGGTCGATCGTGACTCCATCCAGCAACGCATTGATGCGCTGGCACAACTCGAGCGGGCTCGCGAACTGCAAGCCAGCGGCGACCTGCCTGCGGCCCGCTCGGCAGTCTCCGCCTGCCTCGACATCCTGCCCGATCACCCTGAAGCCCTGGCCATGGTCGATGAACTGGGCCCTGGCCCAACCGAGGCCGCCACCGCCGACAGCTTCGACCTGTCTGACTGGCTCAGCGAAGAAAAGGCCCACCAACACGGGGACCCCACCGATCAGGGCGACCTCCGCAGCCAATTGCGCGCCGCCATCCGCGACGGCGAGCACGAAAAGATCATCTCGCTCGGCGAAGCGATGCTGACCATAGCCGGGCCCAATACCTTGGTCTATCACGAGCAGGTAGCCGCCAGCGCCGAGTATCTGGTCGACAAGAACACCCCTTGCGCGCTCGATCACGCCCTCGGCTGGGCCGACACCTGGTGGCGCGTCTGCCGCGACCCCCAGGCCAAGGAGATCGCTCGCGACCTGAAGGGCCGCATCGCCAGCGTTGGCAGCCGCGAACAGCGCCTGCGCGATGCGCTCGGTGGCCAGCGCCTCGGCGAGGTCATGGAGGCCCTGCACGCGCTCACCGCCAGCGGCGACCGGCTCAGCACCAGTCAGCAATTGATCGACCAAGCCGAAACCGCGCTCAAGGCCCTGCGTCGTGACGTCGCCGAATCGAAGCAGGCGCTGGCAGACAACGTCCCTGGCCGCATCGATCAAGCCTGCCGCCTGCTCGAGAACATCATTGAGGCCGAGCCCACCGCAGAACACCACGCCCTACTGCGCGACCTCAAACAGCGCGAGCGCGCTGCCGCCGCACTCCATCAGACGGTTGAACTACAACTCGACCGCGGCCACCTCACGCCACTGGAACAGGCCTGCTATCGGCTCCGGGCCAGTGGTGACCACCTCTCAACGAGCATCCACTTGCTTGAACGCGCCGAAGCCACGCTCGCGCACCTCGGCAAACAACTCGCAGCCAACCTCGAAGCCTACCAGCGCGGCCTAGTCAACGATTTCGAGCAGGCCGTGGTCGCGCTCACCGCCATCCGTCGCATCGACCCCGACCATGATCTCTGTGCCCGCCTCGGCAAAATGGAACGCCAACTAGCGCGCCTGGAAGACCTCCACCACGACATCGAAAACCAGGTTTCCAGCACCAATATTCTTGGTCTGCGCCAAGGCTTGGCCCGGCTGCAAGGCACCCATCTGCGCCTACAACAAACCGACAAGCTGGTTCGCCGTGCCGAACGCACTATTGCCGACGCCGAATCCCGCGAACGCCGACACCGTAGCATTGTGCTCGGGATCACCGCAGGCTGTGCTATCGCCATTCTGTTGCCAGTCGCGTGGTGGCTCTACAGCCGTTCAACCTGGCACGGCCTGCTCGAACAGGCCGACGACCAGAACAAGCTCGATGCCATCGTTGCCTTTGCCGACAATCCGGTGCACGCCTTTTACGCCACGTCGGCCAGCCTTGAGGCGCAACGCCTGGAACAGGCCTTGATTCAGACCGAGTTCGATACCGCTGCCACCAATCCTGACGACGCGCAGCGTATCGCAGCCTTGAACGGCTTCATCGCGGCCCATCCCGAGCACGATCTGGCCACCAACGCGCAGCAATTGATTGACCAGGTGGGTCAGGAGGCCAGCGAAGAGGCCTTTACCGCGGCGCGCGCCATTAAAGACCCGGCACAACGCATTGCGGCCCTCACCGCCTACCTTGCCGACGATGCCAATGCTGCCTACGCCGAGCTCGCCCAGGCCGCCATCAACACCGCACAAACCGAACGAGACGATGCCGCCTGGGCCCAAGCCAGCAGCCCTAATGGCGATCGCGCAGCTAAACTGACCATCTACCTGAATGGTGACACCGTGAAGGGGCACGCTGCTGAAGCGCGCGAACAACTCGCAAGTATCAGCAGCGCTGCCGCGAAAGCGCAGCAACAAGCCGCTGATGACGGCGCCTGGCAACAAGCGAATGCCAGCACCGAACCCCAAGCACGCCTGACCGCACTGGAAGCTTATCTCGGTAACGAGATCTACAGCGCACACCGCAGCGAAGCCGAGCGCGCACTCAGCGCCGCCAAAACAGCGCTCGACACCCAACGCTGGCAAGCCACCGCCGCCAGCACAAGCACCACCGCCGAAAAGCTCAAGCGCATCCAAAACTACTTGAGCTGGGACGTCGACTTCCGCACCCACCTGGTGGAAGCCCGCAAACGTCAAACCGATCTGGAACGCATCCTCGCGCGCGAGCAATGGAATGCTGCCAGCGCCCCAGGCCCGATCAGTGCGCGCACCGCGCGTCTGCAGGAGTTTTTAAGCAAGCACCCCACTTCGCCGCACAAGGCCGACGCCGAACTACTCCTCAGCCAACTGCAAGACAAGGTCGACTACGATCGCTACGCCAAAGCCCGTAGCGTACTCGACCCAGCCGGTCGCGTGCTAGCCCTGCAAGCCTATCTCGCTGGTGACCGCAGCCTGAGCAATGCCGACAAGGCCACGGCTGAAATTGCCAAAGCCCTCGATGGCCTGGCGGCCCTGCCACCAGCTGACATGGCCCTGCTGCCACCGGACGTCCTCGTTCAGCTGAGCCCTCAGGCGCGCGCCACCCTGCCGCAAAGCGTGCAACTCGCGCTGCCTGCCAGCAGCCTGGCCACACTTCCCCCCGCCGCCCAAGCGCGCCTCCCCATTAGTGCCTTTAAAGACCTGAGCCCGGCCGAACAGGTGCGTATCGCCCGCAAACCAGCCTGGTGTCAACGCGCCGGTCTGGATGCCATCGGTGCCTGGATTGAGTGCGACCTGCCGCGCAGTGCGGTGCTTCGCCTACGGCTGGTTGTTCCTGGCGCAGTCACCCTCGACGAGGGTCTCGCCGCGCTTGAGACACCCGTCTGGGTAAGCGAATCCGAAATCACCCAGGCCCAGTGGCGCGCTATTGCCGGCAGTCACAGCAGCCGTGACAAGGGTGACGATTTTCCGGTGCTCGGCGTTGAGTATGACCGCACTGAGCGCTTCCTGAGCCGACTAAGCAAACGCCTAGAACTCGACGACGCCCAGGCGCCGCGTTTGCCCACGGTCGCGCAATGGCGCTTTTTGTCGCACAGCGCTGGCACCGGCGCCGCTGGCCTGCCAGAGACCGCCACGCCACAAGCCCCTGAGACCATCGACGCCCAAGCCATGCACAGCGGCACCAGCAAGGGCAGCGTGCACAGCGTCACCGCTCTACCGGCCGATGCCTGGGGCTTGCGCGGGCTCTACGGCAATGTCAGTGAGTGGACCCAAGGCGGCAGCGCCCTTGGTGGCAACTTCGATTTGCCGGCCACAGCCTGTGGCCCCAACGCCAAACTGGCCGCAGTTACCGATGATGACCCGCGGGTTGGCCTGCGGATTGTGATCCCTGCGCGATAGACACAGCTGCACGCCACAGCCCGCCAAAACACGAAGACTCCTAGCGACCGCCTACGGCCGGCCTAAGTTCTGGTTGGGAGTAAGCATGCGGCGACGTATTGTGATAGCCGCGTGGCTCGCAATCGGTGTTGGGATAGCACTGGTGGCGGCTGATTGCTGGTGGCGCATTGCGCGCGAAAACAGCGTCATGACAGCTCCTCTGTGAGAAGCGCCCTAGCGGCTGGAACGCTGCTGACGATCGGCCTCGCTCTCATCGGCACCGCCGCTTTCGTCGACCGCCGCCGGCACGCGGTGCAGGTCTACCCGCAGACCAAACAGCGAGCGGCAACCACACGTGACCTTGCGTGGGACCTCCCAACAGGCTGGCGCACTGAAGACACCCTAGGCCCCGCACTGGCGACCCTCAGCGCCGCCCTCACGCCGCCAGCCCGCGCTCCGTGCAGCATCACCGTGGTGGCCAACGGCCCAGGCATGGTGGCCGATAATCTCGCACGCTGGCGCGGCCAACTCAATCTCAGCGCGCAGGATCCCGTGGTCGACCTCGGCCAACACAGCTGCGCCCTTGGCACCGTTCAGGCCCTCAAAATGGTGACCGCAGACCAGGGCGAGCGCGGCTTTCTGCTTGGCTATCTCCCCATTGATGATGGCCCCGCCGGCGAACAACTGATCACAGTCAAACTCAGCGCAAACAGCGCAGGGTTAGCGACACTTGAAACCGATTTTATCGACCTGCTCACCAGCCTGCGGAGCCTTAATGGCCAACCCTAGAGCCGATCCACGCTGGCTTCGGCAACTGGGCAACCCAGCCATCTTCGCCTGGTCGAGTGCGTGGCTGATGGTGCTCTTGGTGGTCGGCACGATAGACCAGAAATACCATGGCCTGTACGCCGCGCAGGATCGCTATTTTTCCTCCTGGCTGTTGTGGGCCTTCGACATCATCCCCCTGCCCGGTACGCGGCTCACGCTCACTATCGTGTTTGTGTGCCTCGTCTGCTTCTGCTTTACCCGCCGCGCACTGCGCAAGCCGGGCCTATTGATCGCCCACATCGGCGCCGCGCTCTTGCTCCTGGGCGGCTTCCTCACCGAGACCTTGCGCCAAGAAGGCACCATGCCCCTGCTCGAAGGGCAAGCTGGGGTCATGATCCAATCCGAACGTGCCATAGAACTAGCCGCAATCAACGAGAGTGGACCCGAACACGATCTCGTGATCGCGTTCAGTGACGCCAGCCTGCAGGCCGCGGCCGAACTCAGTCACAGCCAACTGGGGTTTCGCGTGCACGTCCTCGCGTGTCACCGCAATGCCATACGCGGACCCGCCGGAAGCCTGATCGCCAAGCCGGAAGCGCCCGACCCTGAGGCCAACAGCCCAGCCATAGAAATTACCGTCAGCGGCACCAGCCATGATGGCCAGCATATTCTTGTATCCGGCGAGGCCCCGCTCGCCTTGACTGCCCAAGGCCAAAGCTACCGACTACAGCTACGCCCAGCACGTCTGCTGCTGCCCTTTTCACTGCGCCTTGATGACGTCACGGCACGCATGCATCCTGGCACTGACAATCCGGCCAGCTTTCGCTCGCACGTCACGGTCATCCGCCCGAATGGTGATCAACGCCAGGCCGTGATCAGCATGAACCAACCCCTGCGCGTGATGGGCTACACCATTTACCAGTCCCACTACGACCAAACTGCGGAAGGCGAACGCAGCGGCTTTACCATCGCGCACGACCCGGTCGCCCTACTGTCGTTCACCTATGCCTATCTATCGTCCATCATCATGGCCATCGGCCTGGTGATTCATCTGACCTTGCAGTTGCCCCACCTGCTGGCCCGCAAGGCGCAATCATGAGAGCCCTGTTCCTCAGTCTGTTGCTGTGCTGTGGTACCGCACTCGCGGCAGCGGACAGGGCCGAGATGTCACAGATTGTGGCCTCGCTCCCAGTGCAGCACCAGGGCCGCATCAAGCCCTTGGCAAGCGTCGCGCGCGCCTGGCTGCTCACCGTTCATGCTCGTCCGTCACTGCGCCTGCCTGATGACCGACGCAGCGCCACCCAGTGGCTGATGGAACTGCTGTGCGATCAGGAAAATGCTTTCAGCTGTCCGGTGTTCACCGAACGCAATCCGGCAGTGATCCAAGCCCTTGGCCTAGAAGACAACCCGCATTCGGCCTATAGCTTCAATCAATTGGCCGGTGCCTGTAACCAACAGGCCAGCTTTCTTACCGCGCTGCACGAGCGCGACGCCGCCACCCTCGATGTCACCGAGCGCGAACTGCTGCGTCTATTTTCGGTGATTAAGAGCTACCACGCTCTCAGTCAGTCGCTCACCGCCCTGTTGCCGGTCCTCGACCCAGGAGCCGCCGTTCGCGCCGAACTCGCGCTCGAGCCCGGTCCTTATTCCTTTTACCAACTCCGGCAACGCAGCGACGCCCTCGCCACGGCCTTGGCCACAGCACGCACCAGCAGCGCCACTCCTAACCCGCTCCTGACCCAAATCGTGACACTCGGCAGCCACATGCGAGAACTCGAGCAACATGGCGGCCATGAACTAGCGCTGTTCCCACCACAATCAAATACAGGGCCCTGGGTCACCCCGTGGCGCCTCGAACAATCGCCCGACGTGAACCCCCGCCTGATTCTCGCGTGGCAGCGTCTTACCCAGGCCTGGATTCAGCACGACCAAGCGGCTCTCAGCGCAGCCGTCACCAGCATCCAACATGAGATCGCGCCCCATGCTGACCTCACGCGCCTAACGCTCGAGGTCAGCTATCTCCAGGCCTCTTGGTACGCTTGGGCCAAGCTTTGCTATATCCTGGCCCTGGTGGCAGTGGGCCTCGGACTCCTCACCACACGCTCCTGGCCACTACGCCTCGCCACCACACTCACTGTTCTGGCGCTGCTCGTGCACCTTACCGGCATTGGCATGCGGATCTGGATCCTACAACGGCCACCGGTAACCACCCTTTACGAATCCATTTTGTTCGTAGCCGCCGTCGCCGTCATCGGCGGCCTGATCTGGGAAGCCCTGCGTCGCGATGGGCTCGCCACCTTTGTCGCCGCCCTCCTGGCCACCACGCTTTTATTCGTGGCAGATGCCTACGCCGATGACGGCGACACCATGGGCATGCTGCAAGCCGTACTCAACTCACGCATGTGGTTGACCATTCACGTTCTGACCATCGCAACCGGCTACAGCATCGCCCTGATCGCGGGGGTCATCGGCCACTGCTACCTCGGCGCTGCCATCGTGTGGCCGCAAGACCGACAACGCCTCACCTCAATTGAGCGCGCCATGCATGGCATTGGCTTGGTTGCGCTGCTCCTGGTTCTCGCCGGCACCATTCTCGGTGGCATCTGGGCTGACCAAAGCTGGGGCCGCTTCTGGGGTTGGGACCCCAAGGAAAACGGCGCCATGTGGATCGTGCTGTGGCTCCTAATGCTGTTCCATATGCGCCTGTCTGGGCAAGCTCCCGCGCTAGCCTACGCCGCTGGTATGGTGGTTTTGAACGCGGTGGTCGTCTTGGCTTGGTTTGGCGTCAATCTGCTGGGGATAGGCTTGCATAGCTATGGCTTTACCGACTCGGTGGTGGCCACGCTGCTTGGTTTTGTGACCGCTGAAATCGTACTCGCAGTCGCGCTGTGGGCGCTGGCCCATAAACGGGCACGGCCGCGCATTCAGCCACAGGTGGCGGCAGCCGAAACGCTCTAGCGGCAAGCCCTCATGCGTCCGCATCGCGTACAGCGCCATATGCTAATGCCTTGCAACAGCGCCAGGAGCCGCAGGCCCTGTGTTAGCACAAACCAAAAGGTGGATTTTTTATGCGCGTTATCGTGCAGGAAATCGCTAGGCTTGTAGTTGCCTCCCCCACCCCTTCACCGCTCATGCGCCATCACAGATGGGCACGACGCGAAAGGATCTCGATGAAACTCCCACTCACCGTTCTTGCCATGGCTAGTGGCGCTTGCCTGCTCGGAGCCCTCGGCTCCTGCGGCGACGCGCCAGGCGATACCAACAGCACCTCCACGACTCCAGCAGGGGCCGCAGCCAGCACCGACGTGGTCAGCATCAAAGTTGATGCCCCAATCGCGATCGACGCCAAGGTTGAAGCTGCGTGGGATAATGCCCCTGCCACCACCATCACGGTCGACAAAACCCCCTATAAGCCCAGTAATGGCTACGAGGGCATGACCAGCACCACGATGACCATGCAGTCGCTCTACGACACGGAAAATGTGTACTTCCTAGTGAAGGTCAAAGACCCAACCAAGAGTTTGGCGCGCTTCCCCTGGATCAAGCAAGACGACGGTAGCTGGAAGCAGTCAGCCAATAAAGACTCAACAGGCCATGACAATACTTTCTACGAAGACAAGTTTGCCGTCTATTGGGACATCAACACCAAGGGCTTCGCCAAGAAGGGTTGCGCGATCTCGTGCCACATGAATGAGAATGGCAAAGTCAACGACATCGATGACACCTCAGCCGGACGCAAGTACACCAATGCCCCTGGTGAAACCATCGACATGTGGCACTGGAAGGGTGTTCGCACCGGCTCGGTTGGCCAGGTCGACGATCAATACGTCAACAACGACGCACCCGGTGACAACAAAAACTGGGGTCGCCATGGTGACACCAAAACCGGCGGCGGCTACAGCAACAACAAGAGCGAAGACGGAACCTTGCCGGCCTTCATGAACCCGCCATCAGCCAGCGCCAACACCTATTGGATCAAGGCTAGCGATAAGGTCGCGTTCAAAGACACCTTCAAAGCTGGCGATATTATCCCAGGCATCATCGTCAGTCCCTTCACTGGCCACCGCGGTGATATCAGCGCTGAAGCGGTATGGGCTGATGGGGTCTGGACGATAGAGATGCAACGCAAGCTTGTCACCGAAGGTGGCGAGCAAGACGTTCAGTTCAGCGACCTAGCGAAAACCTACCACTTCGGTGTATCGGTGTTCGACAACAGTCAGATCAACCATGTCTATCACGAAGGCGTCCAAACCTTCAGCTTCAAGTAACCCAATACCTGAGCACCACGCAGCGGCATCGCAAACGCGATGCCGCTGCGTTTTTCTTTTGATCGGAACCTACCATGTCGCGCTCTCTCAGGTCGCTCAATACGCCAAACAAGATCAGCATCTCGTTTTTCTTGCTGTCGATCATCATCGGCACCATTTCAGCGCTGATCATGCTGGGGCTGCTGTTAAGCGAGGCTGACTCGGGGCTGAACTTGCCTTCGGTTGAGAAGATCAAACTGAAGTACCATTACCCCGAACTCGTTGCCGCCATGAAAACCACCATGTACGAGTACGTGGCCGACGACGCCGACATCGAGGTCGTGGCCAACTGGATTAGCAATGGCAGTAGCGAAGAAGTCTTTGAACAAAGCATCAAGCCGATCATGCGCCGTGATTGCACCAGTTGTCACAACCCCACCTCAACCATGAGCGACGCCATGCCGGGCATGCCGCTAACAACCTACGCCGAAGTCACCAAGCACACCAAAGCTGGTTACAGCTGGGTCAAGATGGCCAAGCAGGCCCATGTCCACCTCTTCGGCATTGGCACCTTTTTGATCATCGTCACCACCATTTTCGCCTTCACCAGCTTCCCCTCGTGGATCCGCAGTACGCTGATCACGATTACCTGGACCGCACTCCTGATCGATGTGCTGTGTTGGTGGATCACCAAGTATTATCTGATCTTCGCCTACCTGATCGTTGGCGCCGGTTCCGCCATGAGTGGTGGCATCATTGCCATGGCAGGCTTGGCCTTACTCGACTGCTGGATCGTGATCCCGTTCTTGAGCAAGAAAACCCAAGCGGTGGCCACAGACAGCGACGCCTAGTCGACGAAAACGCGGAGCAAGGCCGTATCAAATCATTGACTGATCGATCAATCAGGCAGATCGACCTGCTTGGCCTTGACCGCGGCCACAACCTGCTCTTTCCAGTCAGCGGCCAGATGCGCCACCGAGATACCGCTCTCGCCAGCAATGCTGTAGTACAGCCAGGCTCTGCCCTCGGCCTCGAAATAGGCTGGATCACGCAATTCGTGTAAACGTTTCTTCGCCGCGCCTTTGGCGCTCGGCTTCACGGGTAGATCAGCCCCCTCCAGTGGCCCTTCGGGTCGCAACACGGCCACCGGCGGCGACAGCTGCCATTGGTTCCAGTCGCGCTTCAAGTCTGCATACGACACCACAATGCGCTCAGGCTTGTCACCCCAGCGCGAATAAAACACATACAGGCGATCGCCATCGATGTGGACCGCGCAATGGCGCCAACTTGCCACGGGCTCTGCGCGCTCAATCATGGTGGCAGTGCCATCGGGCCAGGCCGCACCGTCCCAACGAAACACCAAGCCACGCGCCGTCAGGCCAAACAACTGTCCACGCCACACAAACACCCGCAGGTAACTGAACGCGAGTGGCACCGACCCTCCGGCCGCAAAATCCAGGCCATCAGCTGAGCTCGCCACCCCCGTGAGTTGCTTGAAGTTGGTGCGCAAACGACCTTTCGCCTCGGCACTGGGCCATTTGTGCGGAGCATGGAAAAACATCACAATCCGCTTAGCCCTGTGATCGACATGCACATCGGGCGACGCAAGGTGCCCCGTATAGCCAGCAGTCTTCACCGCTGCCAAGGGCAAGACCTCGTCACCATGCACCGTCCACGGACCGGCCGGGTGATCGGCATAAGCCAAGCGAATAAAATCGCCGCCATGGTGCGCGAAGTACATGTAATATTTGCCGAGCGGCTGCTTGACCCAATCCGGAACGGCAATCACCGAGGGTCCATTGATATTGGTGCCGATTGCCCCCGATGCCGGCGTGATCAGCGGGTTATTGGCAGAACGCACCGTAAAGGGCTCCACAGCGCCTAGGCTTGCACCCGCGAGCAAATAAAGGCACACAAGGCTCTCCCACAATAATCGCATCTTCGCCCCCTAGGCTGGTCAGCATCACTACACTAGCGCAAAGTGCTCGGTCACGCCCTTTTCGCACTACGTCAAGTAGGGTCTCACCAGCCCCAGCACTGATGAACGGCGCCATAAACCTCTATTTTCGCAATTTTTCGTTATCCACACCATTACTCCACGCCGCCCCACATCAACCTGAACGGTCAAGCCTCTCGCTGCCGCGACCATGAGAGCGCACTCGGTGCCCCCTAACGTGTGAGACACGGCCTTCCAGCAGTGGTAGCTAATAATTTCTCGGCGGAAGTAATCCCGAGCAACTGAGCGCCCACACCCTAATAATGAACGCTACCTAGCCAACGACCTGGAGCCTCCCATGCCAAGCCCTGGCGCCATCTTCACCTCACTGTGCTGCCTTCTCCTCGTGACCGCCGCCTGGGGCGAAGAAAACGTCGTCACTTCGTCGCAAGCGAAGGACGCCGAAGAGGCGATAAGTCTCGCCCTCAGCAGCAAGAGCCAGGGAGCATCATGGAATGGCTTCGCCAACTATGTCAGGCTCATTGACCAGCCTGACTTCAAGCGCATTTACCAGTTCGCCGGCAAAAAGGGCAATCTCAACAAAGCGGCACAAATGCTGGCCGCCGCCGACCGGCCCGAGGTCCTGATTGCGCCCTTGGTTGAAATCAAGGCCACGCGCACCCTAGCGGCTAGGGCTCTAGCCGCCGAAGCGATGATGTTGCGCGCCGATATCGACAAACGCACCTTTATGGCAGAGGCCTCAGAGGCGACGCAAACAATTGAGCCCCTGGCCAAGGCCCCCAAAAAAACCAGTAAGAACAAGCGAAAGCCAAAAAAGCAGAAGGACGTCGCTGATGACGACGCCAAAGACGACGCCAAACCAGCACAGCCTGCCAATGCCGACCCCAGAGTGGCATGGCTGATTGATTTACTGGCTGAAAAAAACGACGACATCCGTGAACACGCCATGATCGCAGCCGCCCAGTACGGGTTGAAAGATGAGGCCCTCAGCGCCGCGATGGATGCGGTAGACGATCTTGAAGGAGCCATGCTCGGCGCGCGCCTGCTGTATCGCGCACGCACGGGCGCGCCAATCACGGCCGATGAACTCAACGCCGCTTTCGGCAAGATCAAAGGCGCGGTACCTGAAATCAAACGCGTTGACCCTGTCCTCGCCGACATGCTGGTGCGGGTTCCGACTCCCGCATTAGCGTGCCAAGCCATTGGCGTCATTGCAGGGCCAGAACACCTACCCCTTCTCCATGAGGCCCTCGAACACGATGACATTCGTGTTCGCGTTGATGCGGCCACCGCAATCGCCGACATCGCCGACCAGAGCTCGGTACCCGTGCTGATCGCCCAGTTGGGCGAGTGCGAATGGCCCGTCCTGATCCACGTGTGCCGCGGCCTTGGTCGCGCCCCCTCGGCTGAATCCATCGAGCCCCTGATCAAGGAACTCGGCGACCATAAAGGACGTTTCCGTATCGACCTGATCCATGCTCTCAGCTCTATCGCCGGCAGTCAGTTTGGCCGTCAAACTGCGGAGCAATGGGCCGAGTGGTGGAACGAAAAGAAAGCCGAGGACTTCACCGTTGATCCCGCCGCAACGGCCGACTTCCGGTCCAAAAACCGGGTCCAAGATATGAGCATCGTCGGCGCGCTCAGTTTCTACGGCCTACAAGTTCCCAGTGACCGCTTCGTGTTTGTGCTCGACAGGTCGGCATCAATGAGGGGCGACCGCATCGACAACTTGCGCGAGACTTCCGAAGCCAGCATCACCGAGATGGCCAACCACGTCCAATTCAACATCGTTGACTTCGGTGGCCGGGTCGCTTGGTTCTCCGAGTCTGGCCTGTCGCGTGACCGCAAGGACGCCATTAAATACATTACCAACATGCCCCTCACCTGGGGCACGCGCACCTTCGACGGCGTTGAAGAAGGCGTGCGGCACCGCGGCATCGACAGCATCGTGTTTTTGTCAGATGGCTCACCTGTAATCAGTCAGGCACCCAGGTGGGACGATATTTTCACCGCCACCAACATGATGAATCGCTATCGGCCAGTAGCCGTGTGGGCGGTGTGCTTCCAAGCCGGCAAGGGTGCCGCCACCTCCATGGACATCTGGGCCGGCGAGCATTTTGGCCGGAGCACCAACATCGAGTAGGAGTAGAAGTCGTTGCCAGCCACAACTGGGCACAACCACACCACGAGCAACGGCTAGACCCCCGCAGCAGATCCTGACATATGGCCGTGCACAAAGTCGCGCACGGCCTCGGCTGCAGCCACAATCCGGTCTACATCCTTGGGCTCCGGCCGCTGCGAGGCATCCGGCACCACGGCGCACAAGCCCTCCTCGAACTTGGCCAGGTAGAGTAGCTCCTGTCGCAGGTACCCATCAACCGGCACCACGTCGCGCACCGCACGGTACAGATCCGGGATGGTGTGATTGGCCGGTAGCGAGCCACGCTGCATCAGGAAGGCCATGAATAGACGCTCAATCGCCATGCACGCCGTCTGGTAGATGATCTCAGGCGTGAACACCTGCGGCCGATGTCGTCCGTTCACCGCCGTGCGCAGGTAAGCGTGTCCGTGCTCTAAGGATTGATCCCAGCCACGAACCGCTGTTCGCTCATCACAATCCGTCATAGCCGTCCTCCGATCACCTGCCTCAGCAGGCACCGTGGCTCTCCAACCGATGCACCACCGATAGTAGCGCAGCCCAGCCCCCCGCTACGCCCAGAACTGCTGCATGACGAGGCCAATGAGCTGCCTGCAGGCATCTATAGACCCCCTGCTCTGAGACAGCCCGTCCCACCCATGATTATGCCACTAAGCGACTTACATCCCGCTCCCCATCGCCCTTGAGGTGGATCCGTCGGGCCGTGTCGGAGTTGATCTGTCCGGATTCCCCGTTTGCGAGCATCTAAGGCCATAGAGAACTTCTCTAAGGCCATAGATAAACGACGAGGCCGCCCGATGCATGGACGCCTTGGGCCTCAGAAAGGGCTGCGACATGGGATCTTCGACGCGCACCACGACCACAAACACAGCGCGTTCCGCCTTTACGGCGGTCGAGCTTCTGGTCGTCATCGGGATCATCAGCCTGCTCGCTGGGATGACCGTTCCGGCAGCCCTGACGGCCATGAGCCGGGGCGCCGTCAATCAGTCAGCCAGCGGCCTCCTGCGCGTGATAGCGCAAGCCCAAGACCTAGCACGCAGTCAGAAGCTCACCACTGGCCCAGCCGCGTCCCAAGATCACTACGGAATCGTCATCGTCGCAGCCAATCCGAGCCAACCCGCCTACGCCACCATCGTGTACGGCACCGCCCTCAGCGATGAACTGCTGGTCGATGGCCGAGCGGTGGGCCACTTCAAGCTCGGCGCGGGGGTCAGGCCCTTCGTGGCGCAGGGTACGGCCAGCGCAACAGCCCTCACCGGGCGCCTCGGTTGGTTTTTCCAAGCAGGAACCGCGCGCCCCCTCAGAAGGACCACCGATACCGAATCAGTCGACATCGGAACCCGCGCGCGGGCCGCAGACCCCGGCGACTACACCACCGGCGATACCGAAGCCTGGCGCACCTTCGCGCCACCGCTCCCAGCAGTGGCGGCCAGCCCGGTATGCAGCGAACTGAGCCTGCGCACCCTCGACGGGCGCAACCAGGTCTTGATCCAGATGCAGCGGGTCGGCACGGCCCTCACGGTCGAGCCCTAGCCATGCGTAAGGGTTTCACACTATTCGAGGTGGCGGTGTCGCTCGCCCTGGTGGCGATCGGGGTCCTAACCCTGGCCGGCTTTCTACCATCGGCGATCAAGGTTCAGGAGCAGGCGCGATTCCAGGTCTACGCGGCAACCAAAGCCCTCGACATCGTCGAGGTCTTGAGCGCCACCAGCCCCAATCTGGGCGACGCCCACGTTGAGGCCGACCTGCCCTGGGATGTTCCCACCGGCTACGCGGTCACGGCGCCCGACATCGAGCATCAACTCGCCACCATCCGCAACGGAATCCTGCCCCTGCCGCTGGATATCGCACGCCGCCTCGACAGCCGCGACGGGCTCATCCGCGAGGTGCTCGATGCCGGCGGCCACCTGTACTACGCCAACCCCAACGCCTCGATTGCGATGAAAAACGAAGCCGGCCTCGCAATTCGACCACCTGCCGAATCGCGTCGCTTGGTTTTCGCAGTGCTCGGTGCAGCCCAACAGAACGCACTGTTGACCCTGCCGTGGAAATCATGGCCCTATTACGGCCAGTATCCGGCCGGGCCCTCTCACGGCCTGCTCAAGCCTGGTTCACTAACCGATAGTAACGCGCCGCCCTGGGAAGGGCGCATCGACCCCGACCTGCGCTCAGTATGGCAAACCGAGCTTGGTGACCACGACGGCAATTATACTGCCGGCTACCTCGATTATGCCCGCATGGATATGGACGGCGATCCGGGTTGGCTGCTGTGTCGCTATTACGTGGCACTGGCCCTGTGGTACGCGGCCAAGAAGGGTCTGCCCAGCGCCTTCCTCAACGGCGTAGCAAGCGATGCTGACATCGCCGCCAGCTATACCGATCCGGAGCGAGTTCGGGCGATGCGCATCCT
>JAQIBG010000396.1 GCA_027859175.1 Planctomycetota bacterium
GCCGTCGCGAGCCACCGCTTCAAACGCAGGCACGCCGTGCGGATTGATGTTGGCGTTCATCTCGGCAACGGTCAGGGCGTTGGGGAGATCGCGTTTATTGTACTGCAGAACAAAGGGAAGTTCGTCGAGTACCATGCCCATGCCGGCAAGGTTTTCGCGGAGGTTCTCGAGTGACTCGATGTTCTCCTGAACCTTATCCGGATGGCTGTCGGCAACGAAGATGACGCCGTCTACGCCTTGCAGCACCAGCTTGCGGGTCGCATTGTAATAGACTTGGCCAGGCACCGTATAGAGCTGGAATTTGGTGTGCATACCAGCCACTTGACCGAGGTCGAGGGGCAGGAAGTCGAAGTAGAGCGTGCGGTCGGTTTCGGTTGCGATCGAGACCATTTCACCCTTGGCCTCTTTGGGTGCCTTTTGGTGTATGATTTCCAAATTAGTGGTCTTGCCGGACATGCCGGGACCATAATAGACCAGTTTGCAGCTGACCTCACGCTGACCGAAGTTGATCTGTACCATGTGAACGTATTTCCGCAGGTGGTGACGGGCGGTGGGTGGGAATCAGATCGCCAAGCGCTTGGTGATCGCCTCGACGAATGGTTTGAGTTCGAGCTGGAGCAACGCCAAGTTGGCATTGGGGTCAACGATGACCGCTAGATAGCTGGGGCCGGCTGCCATGATGGCAACGGCTCCAGCTGCGAAATTGACGTGCAGCATTTGCGGAGTGCCGATCGCAGTGCGCTCGGCCAGGCCTTGGCTGCGGGTGACGAGTTCGGCCACCAATGCGGCGAAAGAATCTTCATCTTGATCGGTGCGCAGGTGGCTTGCCATTGGTAGCCCCTCGGGGGACACCAACATGCAGCCACCAACGCCGCGCAGCTTCACCAGTTGGTCGAGCATTTGCTCCATATCAGCCCGCTCCCAAGTCAATCAGGGCCTGGCGGGCCCGCAGTTCGAGCAAGGCCGCCTTCACCGAGGTGTCAGCAAGCGCTGCTAGCGTCAGGTCGTCACCATCACGGCGATAGCATACGGCCTGTCCTTGGTCGGCGATGATGGTCCAACTGATCAGCTTGTCACCTCCGATTGCATCTTTGACTGCGTCGGCAGCACTAGACACGTCATTGGCAAGGGCTGCAAGAAGATCTGCCGTGCCATCGGGCAGGCCCTGCTCGGACAAGCTGCGTCCGTGAGAGTCAGCAATCACAGCACCGCGAACCCCGTCTTGCGATACTAAGCCATTGAGCGGGCCGCCGGCCGAGCCAGCGCTGACACGGGCCAATGCGCGCGGCGGCGGGGTTGGGCGCCGGGTGGGTCGTGTTGCGGTGGTTAGCGAGCCCATTTGGCTGAGGTCGATCGTGTCTTCATCGGTGCTGGTTTCGGCAGCCGCTGGTTTTGGGGCCTCGTTTTGGTTGAAGCCGCCGGCAAGGCGTTGCTGGAGCTCGCCAACGCGGCTTCGCACCTGTTCATCTTGCGGGCGGAATTCGAGGATGCGTTGCAGCAGCCCAACCGCTTGGTCGAGCTCACGGTCTTCAACGCATAGCTCCGCCAGCATGCGCAAACCGCCGTAGCACCGGGGGTCATTCGCGATGCCTTCACGGAGCAGGCGAACCGCTTCGCCACGTTGGCCACGGCCTACTTCAACATTAGCCTGCAGCACATAAGCTTGGCCATTGCGTGGGAATTCCTTGATACAGCGCCGGCATACCGCCTCGGCACGCTCGGCATCGCCGGACACACGTAGCAGCTCTGCCAAACGGTTGTAGGCGGAGGGCGAAGGATAGTTCTCGACCTTCTTTTGAAGGCGGCTGATCTCTGAATCCACCCGCGTAGTCCTTCCGGGGCTGGGCGAAGCAAGCGGTCGTTTACGCCAACGACGTCTGCTTCCTGCGTGCGTAAAGCATGAAACCTGCTGCGGTTCTACGCATAGCGATGAAGGCAGTCAAGGTCAGTAGTGTGGACTGGCAGGGAGGTTAGCCACCCGCCGTCGCATCCGGCGGAACAGGCCTGGTCTGCGGTTGAGTGCGGAACATGGCGCACATGCTGTGTCGGTCATGGATCTCAGCCACCAGCACCGCCCGCGCCGCCTTGCCGTGCTAGTCAACGATCGCAGCGGCGGGCAGGCTGGGCTTGGCGTGGCGGCACGCTTGCGGGAGCGCCTGGGCCCAGATCGGGTTGCATCGCTGGGGTCCACAACACCGATGGCCTTTGTGGAGCAGAACCATGGGTCTAATACCACCTTGATTGCGGCTGGGGGCGATGGAACCGCCGCCGCGGTGCTGGAGGCATCGCATCAGTTTGCCCAGGCACATGGCTGTGAGGCCTGTCCGGTTGGAATCCTGCCTTTAGGCACTGGAAACGATCTCGCCAGCACTCTTGGGTGGCCGGTTGGCGCCGGGCATGTTGGTCGTATAGACTGGTGTGTAAATGAGTTACAGAAGGGGTCCTGGGGTCACCTTGATCGCTTCACGGTAACTGGTCCGGGTCTCAGCGAGCCGTGGTACAACTACTGCAGTTGGGGTTGCGATGCTCGCGTGGCACGGCATTTCCATGCAATGCGCGAGCATAGCCCGGCTCTTTTTCGGGTGCGGACGGTCAACCGACTCTATTACGCTATTCTAGGTCTTGTTGACCGCGGCGCTCCCTTGGCGGCGGCCATCAATGGCATATCCGCACCGGCGTGGGCCCATGCGCTCGTCTGTAGTAACATTCCATACTATGCTGGTGGTGGCAGTTTAGGGCCGCAGGTGGTGGCTGATGACGGGCTGAGCGAGACCTTCGCGCTTGGCCCCGGGTTGCTCCTAGGGCTCGCTACGCGTGGTCTGCGACGCCCTCGGTGTCTGGCACAGGGGGGTACGGTGACGGTGACACTCCGGCGCTCGATGCCGATGCAATTAGACGGGGAGCCCTTGAATGCGGCCCCTGGTCGGTACCACCTTGCCCACGGTGGACAGGTCCCTGTTGCACTGTATCCCTCGGCGCGCCTGGCCGTGTGTTCAAGCCTAGTTCTGGAGGTGCCGTAATGGCCCGATTTGCCCTGCTGTCTATTGCTCTCGTCATGTGCGTCCTCGCTGGCTGCACCAGCGTGTTCGATCGCGAGTCTGACGGTCTGTTTGAAGAAGGTGGGCCCCTGAGTGAGGAGGAGCAGGCTGAGGTGAAGGAGCAAATCGCCAACTTATCGGCGGCGGCGAGTCCAGAAGATCCAGACGCTGAGGCGGTTTTCAATGACGCGGTCCAGAATCTGACCTTGCGTGGTTCAAGTATCGAGCCCCTGCTGATTGAGGCCCTTGCCGGCTCGGAAGACTGGGCGATTCGCTACGGAGTGATCAATGTTCTCGACGGTGTGGGAACGCGGTCCAGTGTCGAACCGTTGATTGCCGTGCTGGATGACAATCACTACTTGGTGGCGCTTAAGGCGATGTATCTGCTGCGGGTGATATGTGATCATCAGGAGATCCCCAACGAAGGTGTCAGCGCTAACGGATTGCCCGCGGTGCCACCGGCCAATCCCGACGACCTGGATGTTGATGCTTGGATGAAGTCATGGATTCGCTGGCACGACAAGCACGGAACCGCGCTGCGCGAGACCTGGGCCGAATGGTGGCGGGTTCATAGCGGGCGCGTTATTATCGAGTGAGTGCAGTCGATTTTCGTGAGCGCTTGCGCGAGCTTCCCAGTGGTCCCGGCTGCTATGTGTATCTCGACGCGGCTGGTGATGAAATCTATGTTGGCAAGGCAAAAAACCTGAAACGACGGGTTTCGAGCTATTTCCAGCGCGGCAAAGGGCATCCGGCCACCACGCTGCGTTTGGTGCAAGAAGTTGCAGACCTACGGATCTTGGAGACAGATTCTGAGGTCGAGGCCTTGTTACTGGAAAACCATCTCATCAAAGAGCTGCAGCCGCGGTTCAATATTCGGCTCAAAGACGACAAGGATTATCCGCTCCTGGCAATTAGCCGAGAGGCGTTCCCACGAGTTTTTATCACGCGCGATCGCGGGCTCAGCGGCGTTGATTATTACGGGCCCTTTGGCTCCAAAACCGAACTGCAGCGGGCCTATCACTTTTTGATGCGCGTGTTTCAGTTTCGCGTGTGCACCCTCGACATTCGTGAAGACGACAAGCGTCGGGCTTCGTTCAGACCGTGTTTGAATTATCACATCAAGCGCTGCAGCGCGCCCTGCACCACCCGTATTGACGCAGCCGGCTACGCCGAAGACGTCAAGGCCCTGCGAGCGTTCCTGTCTGGCCGCAGCAAGGGGCAGGTGGTGAACGGCCTGCGCGAGCGCATGCGCTTGGCTAGCGAGGCGATGGCTTATGAAGATGCCGCGCGTTTCCGGGATCAACTCAAGGCCCTCGAGGGCCTGAAAGAGCGCGGTCGTTTGCGCGACTACGACGCCCCGGCCGCGCCGGTGGTGGCGGCCGATAGGGGGCTCGATGCTATTGCCACGGCCTTGGATCTGGTGGATGTCCCGCGCGTGATTGAGGGCTTTGATATCGCCCATTTGATGGGCACTGACGTGGTTGCGAGTTTGGTGCAGTTTGTAGACGGCGTGCCCAATAAGGATGGTTATCGACGGTTTAAGGTGCGCGGCGAGGCGGGGGCTGGAGACGGTGACCCGGGCAATGACGATTTTGCTGCGATGAATGAAGTGGTGGGTCGGCGCTACCGGCGCTTGCATAACGATGGGCAGCCGCTGCCCGATCTGGTGTTGATTGACGGTGGGCTTGGTCAGGTCCACGCTGCTGCGGCGGCGTTCAAGGATGCCGGCATCGAGCCACCACGTCTGATTGGCTTGGCCAAGCAGGAGGAGTTGCTGATCGAGGTAGATGGCACCGAACATCGGTTGCCGCGACGTAATCCTGGCCTGAAACTGCTGATGTATGTTCGCGATGAGGCCCATCGGTTCTCGCGTGGCTACCACCATCTGCTTCGCGACAAACGCTTCGGGCCGGCAAAACGGATAAAGCCATCCAAATAGGACCTAACTGGCCCTTGATAACTTTGGTGCATGGACCTACCATGAACCCACACCGCCAGCTTTGCTACGTATCCAGAGCCAAGCAGCCAACCCACGAACGACGTGCCGACCCTTATGGCGCGCCAAGGAGCATACCATGGCCTACGAAGTGCCCGCCCTGACCTACGCCTTCGATGCGCTCGAGCCTCATATCGACGCCAAGACGATGGAAATCCATCACGACAAGCATCACGCCGCCTATGTCGGCAAGCTCAACGCAGCCCTAGAGGGCCATCCGGAGTTGGCGTCAAAGACCATCGACGAGCTGATCGCCAACCTCAATGCGGTGCCCGAGTCGATCCGCGGTGCGGTTCGGAATAACGGTGGTGGTCATGCCAATCACAGCCTGTTCTGGTCGATCATGGGCCCCAACGGCGGTAGCCCTGAGGGTGAGTTGCTGGCGGCCATCACCAGCACCTTTGGGAGCCTCGAGAACCTGCAGGAACAGTTCAATACCGCTGGTGCAACCCAGTTTGGTAGCGGCTGGGCCTGGCTCGTGGTTGCTGATGGTAAGCTCGAGATCATGAGCACGCCCAATCAGGACAGCCCGCTGAGCGTTGGCAAAACGCCGATTCTGGCAAATGACGTGTGGGAACACGCCTACTACCTGAACTACCAGAACCAGCGTCCGGCTTACCTCAAGGCATGGTGGAACGTGGTTGACTGGTCCGCCGTGACTGGCCGCTACAACGCCGCCAAGTAAACTTGGCTTCGACAAAAACGCACAAACCCGAGGGCTATGTCCTCGGGTTTGTGCGTTGTTGAGCCCGGCCGCGCTGCGCTCAGAGCTATTGCGCCCCAAAGACGTTTGAAACGTCCAAGCGTTTCGGTCGTAACAAGATGCATGCAGCAGGTGTGGGGCCGGTCTGGTCTTGAATCGGTGAGTTGGGCAGCAGTGTGGCGGGCTATGCGTTTGATGTGGGTGCTGCGATTACTGCTTGTGGTCATGCCGTGCGGATCGGCGGCCCTAGCCGTTGAGGCAGATGTCATTGAGCCTGCCGAGGTCGGTCAGTTGTCTGTGGCCGATCGTGGTACGCCGATTCCGTCGGTGTCTGAGGATGTGCCACCGCTTCAGGTCAATCTGACTGAGGCACTGCGCCTGGCCTTTACTGAGGGCCGCAGCAAAAAGACTAGCGATGAAGACCTAACACTTGTGGCCCACCGCTTGCGGGTGGTACGGCGTGATTATGGCCCGCGTCTCAGCGGTACGATAGACGGCGATCTGTCGGCTGATGAAGCCGAGAGCCCAGATGCCGAAATCGGCGCATCGGTGACCGTCAGTCAAGAGTTGCCAACCGCCGGCCGCGTATCGGTTACCGGCAGCACCCGGCGCTTGGAACCGGCCGATGGCGATGGCAGCTATAATCAGAATCTTGAAGTGGTGCTTACTCAGCCGCTTCTGCGCGATGCGGGCCAGTTGGTGTGGCGCGAGGGGCTCACCGATGCCGAGCGCGCGTATCTGTATGCCGAACGTGGCCATGTCCAGTTCTTGCAAGATTTGAGCCTAGATGTTGCCGACAGTTTTTGGCGCCTGCAAGTGCAGCAGTATCGGGTTGAGAGCAGTCGGGATGACGTCAAACGCAACGAGTTTGGCCTCGACCAGGCCAAGGCCTTCTTGGGTCTTGGTCGTACAACAGCGAACGATGTGTTTCGGGCTGAGGTCAGCCTCTTACAGGCGCAGCAATCACTGGTTGATGCGATCGCGGCTTACGATGCCTCGCTCGATCGCTTCAAGATCGACTTGAATCTCCCTGTTGATGCACCGGTTGATATCACTGGTGATGCGCCGCAGCGGCCTTTGTTGGATGTCGATAGCCGTTTGGCGATTCAGATAGCCTTGGATAACCGGCTCGACCTCATGACCAGCAAGGATCGGATTGGCGATGCCCAGCGCAACGTGGCGTTAGCACGCAATAATATCTTGCCTGATCTCGACCTCGATGCGCGCGCAAGTTGGGGCGAGAATACCCAGCGGCCTTGGGACGACGTCATTGATGATCGACCTGACTATATTGTCGGCCTCACGCTTGAGATTCCCTTTGAGCGCTATCGGGAGCGGTTTGGCTATGCCGAGAGAATGACCGACCTGTCACAGGCACGTCGTTCTTCTGATCTCAAGGAAAGCCAAGTGGTGCGTGAGGTGCAGGCTGCGCTGCGTGATCTGCGCATCGCCGAAGTCAGCCTGAAGATTCAGGAGCGCAATATCGAGCAGTCGCGCAAGCGCTTGATCAAGTCGCAGATGGACTTCGAAGACGGACTGATTTCCAACCGTGACTTAGTTGAGGCACAGGGCGAAGTGCGCGATGCCGAGGTCGCCTTTTTCCAGGCGCGGATCAATTACACAGCAGCCGAATTGCGCCTGCGGCGCGAAACCGGGGTGCTGGTGGTTGACGCTGCCGGCATGTGGCGAACAACATTGCCGAGTTATATCAAAGTGCGTGATGGTGAGCAGGGAGCGATGGGTGACGATGGTGCGAAATAGCATACTGGCAGCTGGTGTAGCTGCGCTTCTGATGGCGCTTGGCTGCGGCGAGCAAGTGTCGGGTGAGGGGTCCAATGTCTTGGCGCGCTACCAGGTCGCGCGTGGTGACCTAGAGGTCACGATTACCGAGAGTGGCAGCCTACGCAGCGCCGAGGCCACGCACATCGTGGCGCGCACCAAGGGCTGGCTCACCTTCGTCATCCCAGATGGCTCGCAGGTGGAAGAAGGTGCGATGTTGATGGAGCTCGAGAACTCCGAGCGCGTTGACAAGCTCGAGCGCGTGCGGCTGGATCTCGGCGAGGCCGAACGCAATCTGAATAAGGCCAAGTCTGAGTTGAAGCTGCATGAACTGGAAGCAGCCAAAACCTTGGTTGATGCCGAGCGCAAGCTGCGCTTTGCACGTCTTGAGCTTGAGCAATACGAGAAGGGTACCGCTGGTCTCAAAGAGAACGATCTGCGCCTAAAAGTAGAGCGCGCCAAGGTCGAATTGGAGCAAGAAGAGGATCGGCTCAAGCGTATGCCCGCTTTGTTGGAAGAGGGCTTTGTGACCCAATCAGAGCTCAACAACAGCAAGCTGCGGGTGCGCGAGATGCGCCAAGATCTCGACACCCATGTCCGCAACCTCGAAGTGTTCTTAGAGTTTGAGCGCCCCAAAGAAACCGAACGGCTAACTGCGGATGTGGCTGGCGCGGAGATTCAACTCGAACGCGATACGCAGAGCGTTGCCGGGCAGCGTGCTGAAAAGCAGGCCGAGGTCGAAAAGCACACCTACACCCTTGAGCGCAAAACCGAAGAGAAGGGCGAGGTTGAGGAGCATGTCAGCAACTTGGTGATTACCGCGCCGCGCCGTGGGATCGTGGTGCACGGCAATCCGCAGCGTCGCCACTGGCAGGCCAAAGAGGATTTCGCGATCGGCGATGAGATTAAATGGAACCAGACCGTCATGAGTTTGCCCGACCTGACCGACATGATCGTGGAGGTGGGCATCAACGAAGTCTACATCGACAAGGCCGTAGTTGGCATGCATACGGTGACCAAGATTGAAAGCCTCGGCGAGAGCTTTCCAGGCGAAGTGCGTAAGATTGCCGCTACGGCCTCGCAGCGCTATGACGTTAAGGAATATAAGACCGAGATTACCATGGGCGATACCGGCGGTCGCACCTTCCGCCCTGGCATGAGCGCCCGGGTAACGATTCAGATTGCTGCCTATAAGGACGTGTTGAGCGTACCGCTCGACGCCGTCTACGAGCGTGATGGCGCCACTTATGTGTACGTTGAGCGCGGTGGCGCTCCGGTGAAGACGCCGGTAACGCTGGGCGACGCGAACGATGATTTTGTGGTGATTACCGAGGGGCTCAGCGAGGGTGAGACGGTACTGGTGCTGGGGATTGAACCGGGCGAGGCATGAGCACCACGAACGCCAGGCCCATTGTTGAGCTCAACGGAGTCACTAAGAGCTACCCCATCGGCAAAGAAGGGCACGTCCAAGTGCTTGTCGGCATCGATTTGGCCTTGCGGGCTGGGGAGTTTATGGCCCTGATGGGCCCATCTGGCTCCGGCAAGTCAACCCTGATGAACATCATTGGCTGCCTCGATCGTCATGACAAGGGGCGCTACATTCTTGATGGCGATAATGTGGGCGAACTCGATGACGACGGCCTATCGTCTTTGCGTGGCACCAAGATCGGCTTCGTGTTCCAATTTTTTAATTTGATCCCGCAGCTTGATGTGCGCGAAAACGTGGAGCTACCGCTGTTCTATCAGGGCGTGTCGCGCAGTGAACGTCGCCAGCGCGCTGAGCATGCCCTGGAGCGTGTTGGCTTGGCGCACCGGGTTGGGCATCGGCCGAATCAAATCTCCGGTGGCGAAATGCAGCGCGTGGCTATCGCTCGGAGCTTGATCACCGACCCTATATTGCTGATTGGCGATGAGCCGACCGGCAATCTCGACTCGAAGACCGGCAAGGCGATCCTGGAGTTATTCCATCAACTGCACGCCCAGGGGGTGAGCTTGTTGTTGGTGACGCATGATCGCGGGGTAGGTGAACAGGCCGAACGTGTGCTTCACATGCGTGATGGGGCCTTGGTCGACGATAAAACCGTGAGTCAGATTGCGGTGACGCCGTGAAGTTCTTCGCGATGATCGTTATGGCCCTGGGCAGCTTGTCGCATCACAAGTTGCGCTCGATGCTGACGATGTTGGGCATCGTATTTGGTGTAGGTGCTGTGATTGCGATGCTTGGTATCGGCGAGGGGGCCCGTGTTGAGGCCCTGCGCTACATCCAAGACATGGGCTTGAATAACGTGTTGATCCAAAGCCGCAAACCACCGGCTGGTCAGGCCGGCAATGAAGATGGCTGGATCCAGGTGTACGGCATCACCTTTGGTGATCAGCGTCGTATCGCCAGCGTTGTTGAGGAAGTACAGGGCACCGTGGCAACGCGTGATTTGCCACTGCGGGTGTGGCGTGGAGCCGCGCGGATTGAGGCCAAGGTGGTGGCCACCGAGCCAGCCTATCGGTCGGTCGCGAACCTCGAGGTCGCGCGCGGTCGCTTCTTTAGTGGTGTCGACATGGCCGAGGCGCAGTCGGTGGCGGTGCTGGGCGCTGAAGTTGCACGCGAACTGTTTGGCTATCGTGATCCGATTGGCAAGCCGGTGCGGCTTGATGGCGAATGGTTTCGCACCATCGGTGTGTTGGCGCCGAAACGCTCGTCATCGGCCAGTACCGGCATGGCGACCAGCGATTTCGATCGGGCGATCTACTTGCCTGAAACGGCAGCGACCGCTCAGTTTGGTATCACCATGATGACCCGTGAGGCCGGTAGCGTTGAGCGCTCGCGCGTTGAGATTTCGAATTTGATCGTGACCCTGGCAGAAGGTTCCGATGTGCGTCGCGCGGCCGGCTTTATCGAGCGCATCGTGGCGCGTAGTCACAAGAATACTGATTTCTCGGTATTGGTGCCCCTGGAATTGCTTGAGCAGCAGCAGCGAACCCAGCGCATCTTCTCAATCGTTATGGGCTCTATCGCTGGGATCTCACTGCTGGTTGGTGGTATCGGCATCATGAACATCATGCTGGCAACGGTGATGGAGCGAACGCGTGAAATCGGCATTCGCCGCGCCGTCGGCGCTCGCCGTTACGATATCATTATGCAATTCTTGGTCGAGACGGTGGTGCTGAGTTTATGCGGCGGCTTAATTGGCGTTGGGACAGGCTATCTGGGAGCCTTCTTGGTTCACCATTACGCCGAGATGACAACGGTGGTAACGCTGGGGTCGGTGGGCTTGAGCCTCGGTATCTCGTGCGCAGTTGGCATCGTGTTCGGACTGTATCCCGCCACGATGGCGGCACGCATGAAGCCTATCGATGCGCTGCGTACCGCCTGAGCGCTTTGCGCTGCGCGTACAGGGCGCATAGTTCGCCAGTATGTCTGTGCCAGCTGCCTGGGCGCCATTGCGCCACGCCGATATCTACCTGATTGATCACGTGCTGCGGGGGACCATCCAGCCCGGCGACACGGTTGCCGATCTGGGCTGTGGTGGCGGCCGCAATCTTGCGGTGCTGGCGGAAATTGGCTGCTCGGTGACCTTTGTCGATGCTGATCCGGCTGCCGTGACAGCGGCCTCGCGTTTGGCCGAATGTTTGCCGGGTTTGCATCGCGCATTGGTCGGGAGCCTTCCCGATTTGGACCTGGAGCACAGTTGTGACGTGGTGCTGAGCAATGCGGTGCTGCATTTCGCACCTAACCAGACGCAGTTCCATGCCTGGGCCGATGCTTGTTGGCGGCAGTTGGCTCCGGGGGGTGTGTTCCTGGCCCGCTTGTCGACCCGCATTGGTTTGCCCGATGCTAAGCCGCCTGGGTTTCGCTATCTTGCGGATGGGGCTGACATCGCTGACTGCGAGCAGCGCTGGGGCGCCGAGCGCATTGATCCGCTCAAGACCACCTTGGTGGATGAGTTGCGAACGATGACCACGTGGGCTTTGCGTCGCCCTCGCTAGTCCTTCGCACCGCGCATCGGCCTTGGTTTGCAAACGTGCTGTGGTAGAAGTCGCGCACGTGCGGTGTGCGCGACCAAATGCGTTTATTGCGAAGTGTGCGCGACTGTGTTGAGCGACACAGCGAAAGCGCAGCAACTGGCAAAGGATGACAATTAAATGACAACAATCATGTGCATGGGCGACTCGATCACCAAGGGCCCCGAGGGCGGCTACCGGCGGCATCTGGCGGGCATGCTGGCCGAAGCCGGCTTGAGCTACGAGTTTGTGGGGGCGCAGGAGTCATGCGGACTGCACGAGGGCTATCCGGGGTTTCGTATCGAGCATCTAATAGACGGCCGTGTCACCGAAAACTGGGGCGTATCGCAGGAGATCGGCGTGACGCTCGAGCGTTTTAAGCCGCAACAGTTGTTGTTGATGGTGGGCACCAATAACCTTTATGAGGCCGATCCGGCAGTTGCCTTTGCAAGTATCAAAACCTTGATCGATCGCTGCCTCCAGCATGAGCTCGCACTCTTTGTTGGATCCATTCTTCCCGTTCGCCCTGGCCCAAAGCCCTGGGATATGGTGGTGGCGGAAGACGTCACCACACGCATCCCAGCCTACAATGGGCGCATTGCTGGCTATCTGAGTGCCTTGCGTGACCAGGGCCGCCCGGTGCATTTTGTCGACGTCTACAGCTGCATCGGTTCACTTGATGAACTGGGAGACGATGGCGTGCATCCCCGCGAAGAAACCTTCGAGGCGATTGCCCGCTGTTGGTTTGATGCCTTGATCGCTGCTACTGATTGACCGTCGGTTCGCGCTCAACGGCGCCGGAATCAGGGCTGCCGTCGCGCGTGTAGCCACGGATGTCAATTTTTGGGGGCGCATTTGGAACTGCATGACCAAGCGCAGGGCTGCCCGGCTCCGGCGTCATCGTCAGCATGTAGTCGAGGTTTTGCAGAGCGCCGAGTTGTGGGTTGGTCAGGAGGCTCCCCGCGGCCACGCGCCGGCCACTGCCAACAGGCGCTGGGTACTCAATGTTACCGCCGCCATCCTTGGGCTGATAGCCGATCTGATCTTGGGCGTGATCCTGCCCGGCGGTGTTGAAAGCGACAATCGAACTGCGCAAGGTGATGTCGAGGTCCTTGTTGCCGAACCAGAACGCACCGCAGGCGCGACCGGCAAAATTGCTGACGATGGTGCAGTGGTCGATGAGAATGGGGCCTGACACGTTGAGGTTCATGGCGCCACCGGCGTCACGCTCAACGGTGTTGTTCGAGAAGTGACAGTTTTCGATTAGGAACGGACCCGCGCCATCGATCCACATGCCGCCGCCTTGCTGTTCGGCCAGATTCTTCACGAAGCTGCACCGGCGTACTGTGAGGATGCCGCGGGTGCGTAAGCCGCCGCCCTTGGCTGCGCTGCTAGTGCCATCATTACGGACGCTGTTGTCAAATAGGACGCAGTCTTCAACCAGGACCGTGTCGAGCTTGTTGGCCCACAGGAACAGTGCGCCGCCCACTTCTTTGCCGTGGTTATTCTCGAGCCAGCAACGGCGCACCGCAATCGATCCGCCAACGGTGGCGCTGGGGCCAACCCAGTTGCCTTCATCGGTGAAAACGGCTGCGCCCGGCCCGCTTGAGCTATTGGAGAGAAACACGCAGTCTTCAATCTCCAAGGGCTGCAGGAGATTGTAGACTGCGCCGCCCGAATGGCCTGTATTGCCCTCAAACCAACTGCGGCGTACGGTGAGCACACCGTGGCCATTGGTGCTCACGGCACCGGCGCTAAACCCATTACGGGCGCCGCCGCCATCATTGTTGATGAAGGTGCAGTCTTCGATCAGGGTGTCGGTGTCATAGCCCGCACGAACCGCACCGCCAATGTCGGCGACGTTGTTGGTGAAGGTGCAATGCCGGAGTGTGAGGGTGGCGTCGTTGCCGGTGTTGATCGCGCCGCCGGGGCTGTTGCTGCCGTTCACAGCGCGGCCACCGGTAAAGGCGAGGCCAACAAACTCGGCGTCCACGCCGGTCTGCACTTGAACCAGGCGCCGCGCGCCGCCACCGTCGATGGTGAGCCCTGGTGCAGCCGCGGCGTTGAGGGTCACGTCTTTGCTCAGCGTGATTGTACTGGTGAGCTGTACCCGACCGTTGCTCAGCGATGCATCGAAGCCAATCGTGGCATCCGGGCCAACCTCGCTGAGAGTCTGGCGCAGCGAGCCTGCTCCTGCATCGGCAAGGCTCGTGACTGTGGCGGTGGTGCTGGCCGGAGGGGAGGGCGTGCCGGCGCCGATGTCGGTTGGTCCGTAGTAGGGGCGAGTCGGTGATGGCGGCGGGGCATCGCCGCCGCCATCACTGCCACAAGCAGTGAGCAGCAGGGCGACGACAAGAATGGGGGCAAGGCGCAGCATATCTCAGTATCAACCGCATAGATTATTCGGGCCAGTGACTTTCGGGTGTTTTGCCTATGGGCGACCCATCCACCGTCAGGTGCTGACGTACAATCTTAACCCGAGTAAGCCTGCACGTCTGCACGTCTGCACGTCTGCACGCGACTACGCGTTCCACGCGCAGATTCGGTATTCGAAACTGTATGGGCTTGGTGCCTGATCGGGGGTGGTGCTATCCGGGTAAGCGTCTACAAGCGGCCATGCCCTACGTGCTCGCATTTTTGACCCTGCTGCTCATTGGCTGCGGAAGCCAGCAGGCGGACGGGGATACCGTGCGCGATCCCGCTTCAGGGGTTCAGCTGAACGGTGATGTGCTGCGGGTGCTGATGCCGGTGGGTGCGCTGGCGGTGCCACGGGGGCATGATCCCTTGCAGCATGAGCGCGCCGTCGTTGAAGATTTTGCGGCCAAAAATGGTTGGACCGTTGAGATAGTGGCAGTGGGGGGCTATGCCGCCCTCGGCGATGCTCTGTTGACTGGTATGGGCGATCTGATCGCAGCCAACTATACCGTGACCGATGAGCGATCTGAGAAGATGCAGTTCACCGAGCCGCTTGGGCGTGTTCATGAATTGCTGGTTGGACGTGCCGGCAAGAAGCAACCGCGCTCCTTGGACGAACTCAATGGCACCACCATCGGAGTTCAGGCCGGCACGTCGTACGTAGACACGGCACGCGCCTTACGCGCTGAGTATCCGGGTAATCGCTTTGTGCAGATTCCAGCTGACTTGAGCTATGATGAGGTGCTTGAGCGGGTGACGTCGGGTGGGATCGATTACACGATTCTCGATGACAATTTATTCAATCGTTTGCGGCCCTTTCATGATGGCGTAGTGGCTTCTCTGGATTTGAGTTTGCATGATAGGCCAATTGCATGGGGGGTTGCGCCGGACCAGCCAGACCTGCTGGCTGCCGCCAAATGCTTACCTGATGCGCTATCAGATTGATGTGACCGCCGCCGAAACGAGTGTCGACGACTGGGACGGTATCCGCGAGCGGCGGGTGTTCCGTTTTGGGACGCGTAATAATGCCGTGAGTTGTTGGATTGATCACGGCAACCTGCGTGGGTTTGAGTATCAAATGGCGCGGCTATTCGCTTCCAAGAACGACCTCATGTTGCAGGTGGTGGTGGCCGATGATCTGCAGCAAATGGTGCAGATGCTGCGCGAGGGTAAGGTTGATGCGATTGGGGCGATGTTGACCGACACCCCAAACCGCGTATTTGCTGATCTGGCCCCAACCCGTTTCTATCACCGTACAGATGAGGTGGTGGTTGGCCGTGGTGGCGAAGCGGTGATTACTGATCATGCCCAGTTGGCAGGGCGCACGATCCACGTTCGGCCGCAGTCGAGTTATGCCTATCATCTGGCTGCTTTGCAAGAGCGTGGCGCTAGCTTGAATGTGGCGTTTGTTGATGCCGACATGGAAACCGAAACCATTCTCAACACGGTTGCCGAAGGGGGCTTTGATCTCACGGTCGCCGACCGAGTCATAGCCGAGCTTGAATTGCAGGGCCGCGCCGATCTGGCGATACTTGGCACAGTGGTGCCCGATACTGCCCAGGTGTGGTATGTGCGAGCCAATAACCCGGTGTTGCGCAAGCACCTTGATGGTTTTTGGGACACGACCTATCGCGGCATCGAATACAATATGGCCCGCAAGGCAAATTTCACCGCGCGCCAGGAGCAACGAGCCACCGGCCTTGGTCGCGCCGGGTCGCATCAGTCCGTACGATGACCTGGTGATGCCGCAGGCAGCGTTATGGCATCGATTGGCCGCTGGTGGTGGCTGTGATGCAGCGTGAGAGCAAGTTCAAGCCTCGCGCACGTTCAAACCGTGGCGCACAGGGCTTGATGCAATTGATGCCCAAAACGGCGCGGGCGCTTGGATGCCGTGACCCTTATGATCCGGCGCAAAATATCGCTGCTGGCGTTCGCCATCTAGCCTGGGGCCGTGATCATTTTTCCGTCAGCCTGGAGAACCGGATGGACTTCGCCTTGGCGGCCTACAACGCTGGCATTGGGCATATTCGCGATGCCCAGCGCTTGGCCACACAACAGGGGCACGATCCCTTGGTGTGGTTGGCAACGTGGAGCGGACGATTGAGATGCTCTCGCAGCGGCGCTACGCCAAGCAGGCCCGGTATGGTTATGTGCGTGGTCGTGAGACAACAGCCTATGTGCGCGAGATTGTGAGTACCTACGTAGCCTATTGTGCTTTGCTTGATCGCAAGCCCAGCATGCAGGGCAAGGGCAAGTAATGGGCATGACTGATAGACAAGAATCGCGAGTGTTATTGCGTTCAGTTATTGCCAACGCTGTAATGGGCGTGGCGGGCCTTGTTGGTGCTTTAATGAGTGGTTCCACAGCCGTGCTAATGGACAGCGCGTTTTCCTGGGTTGCCTTTGGGACTGCTCTGCTTTCGTGTTGGGCCACCACGGTGGTTGCACGGCCTTCCAACGAGCGCTTCCCTTTGGGTTATACGCAATTCGAGCCGTGGGTTAATGCGATTAATGCGATTAAAGCGAGTGGCTTTGTTGTTGGTGCTGATGGCCGTTGGTACGGCGATAACGACCATGCTTGCTGGGGGCCGTGATATTGCTGCTGGTGTCGCGGTGGTGTACGGTCTGATTATTACCGTGGGGTGCCTAACTATGGCATTGCTTCAACGTGGGGTCGCCAAACGTTTAGGATCCTCAATTCTAGCACTTGATGCGAAAACCTGGGCCATAGACGCTGCTCTGAGCGCCGTTGTTCTGGCGGCGTTTCTCGCAGCATGGTTGATTCAGGGCACCAGCTGGGAGCCCGCGGCGCGGTATATTGATCAAGTGCTGGTGATTGTGCTTGGCCTTTTTGCGGTGATTATGCCGATTCGTGTGTTGCTGCTCAATGGTCGTCAGTTGCTGTTGATGGCGCCGACAGACCTTGAGCGCGAGCAGGTGCTCGGTGAGTTGTCTTCGATTATGGAGTCGATTGAGGCCGAGACCGTGGAGTGCCGCGTGTTTCGTATTGGCCGTGGCCTAGCGGTGTGGCTTATTGTGGTTAAACCTCAGGTCTCACTTGATGTGGTTGCGCAAGATGAACTGCGCTATCGTTTGGTTGAGACTCTCGCGGCGAGCCATGATGAGGCCTTGATGGTAGAAGTGGTCCAGACCCAAGACCTGCGATGGCTACTCGAGGCCGATCAGCGGGTTCTGCTGCGCTCTGTCTAGGAGCGGGAGTACTGATCGTTTTGTGGGTTACGAACGCCGAGAGCCAACCCGATTAGCATCACCACTGGGACTAGGCAGGCGTAGAGTGCAATATCGTAGCTGGTGGTGATGCGCTTGGCGGCGGCAAATACGGCCGGCCCGATGGCGCTGCCAATCACCATCACCGACATCTGAACGCCGCCGATGGCGCCAAGATGCGTGCGTCCGAAAAAGCGCGGTAGGCCGACCGTGACCAAGGTAGCGAAGCAACCGTTGGCGCCGCCGATCCCAGCGATCATGACTGAGCGACCAAGACTCGAGCCAAATCCAACCGTGGCGGTGTAGCCGATAGCCTGCAGCACCAAGAACAGCAGGATCAGGCGTGGCAGTGGCCAGCGGTCGGCAGCCAGGCCGGTGAGGTAACCGGTGGCGGTAGAGACCACCGCCATTGGCAGAAAAATCGCAACCGCGGCATGGCGGTCTAAACCGGCCAGCGCGCCCACATCTACGATGTGGAAGGTGATTGCGGTCACCGTGAGACCGTTGAGCCCAAGCGGCAGCACCAGGGCCCAAAAGGCGCGGGTGCGCATCGCCTCGCTGCGGGTAAAGCCACGCTCAATGCGACTGGTGTCTTGGGTAGCCGCGGCGGCTTGGTCGGCGTTGAGCCCGTCCATGTGGAGACCAACCTGTTCTGGGCGGTCACGAAACAGGGTCCAGGCGAAGCCGGCAAAGCCGAGTGTGGTTGCGGCAAGAATAAGCCACGCGCCGCGCCACCCGCCAAAGTCAATCAGGCCCTGAAAGGCGAGCGGCGAGGCCGCGAAGCCAAAGGCCACAAACAGGCCAGAGATACCGGCGACCAGGCCTCGTTTGCGGTCCCACCAGCGGCCCAGCATGGTGCGACTGGTGAGCGTGAGCATGCCTTGCCCGAAGAAACGCAGCAGGAAGAAGCCGATTGACATCACCGCAGTGCCGGCCGCGGCGCTGCCACCAAGGGCAATGACGGCGCGGTCGCACTGGGTGAGCGCGGCGAGGGTGGCGGCAAGGCAGCAGGCCGACACCAATATTGTGGGTCGTGTGCCCCAGCGGTCGATTATGCGCCCGCCCATGGGAATCAGAAAGCCGCTGGCGAAGGTTCCGATCAAATAGGCGTTGGCCAGCGCGAGGCGACTCAGCCCGGTGGCGCTCATTAGGTGGTCGGTGAAAACACTGACGCCCATGGTTTGGCCCGGAATCGAGCACAGCACGCCCACAATGGCGGCCACCACAATAACCCAGCCATAGAACACGGGGCTGCGGCTGGGGTCGAACGGAAAGCGGGGATCAAACAGGCGCATTGGCTGTGTGGATGTAGCACGCTGATTGCGCATTGCTCTCGCGAAGCGCTACGTCTGCATTGGTAGTATCGGCTTGCGGGGGTAGGTTTGCCGCCCTTGCATAGGCTCGTCGCTGCTAGGCGCATCCGTTGGCCATACTTGACCAGCGTCAATGCCGGCGCGCCGTTTGGTGGCCATACTCCTGCATGAGCAGCCAACAACACGCCCACGTCTTGTTCCACATGATCGATGCCGCGCCTGCGGGGCTGTCGGTTGAGGAGTTACGCAGCCAAGCCACCGAGACCTTCGGGGCTGACACGACCTACAGCACCTGTTCTGGTCGCGCCTTCACCTTTGATGAGGTGGTCGCCTTCTTCCATCAAGCCAACAAAGTGGCGGTTGATACCGAGGGACGCATGAGTCTGCAGAAGCAGCACATTTGCGACGGCAGCGGCAATCACTGAACCGGCGGACCTGAATCCGAGCCCAAGCACTGGTGGCGTTGTCGGCCTGCGGGGTGGCAGGGCCTTGAACTCTCAAGTGGCAACGGCACCATCCTGGCATTACTCGGTAAACACGGGTAAAGCGCCGCCGGCGCAGGGGGCATGGGATGGGTGCAGCACACGAGGTCAGTGGGTTTACCGACGCGGCCGCCTTTGGTTTTGCGCCGGAGGCCAGTGCCAGCGTCAACGTGGCGGCGCTGCAGCTGGCCTTAGACCAGGGCGGCACCGTGGTGGTGAGTCAGCCCGGGACCTACGATCTCAACGCCACCGTTCTGATTGGCAGCAACACCGGCCTGCGCTGTGCACAGGGCGTGGTGTTGCGTAAGTGCGGCGACTTCAGCCACGTACTACTTAACAGGGGTGCGCTCAGCAAGAGTTGGGATCACCACATCGTGGTTGAAGGCCTGCACATTGCGGTCAATGGCGTCGATAAAGTTTTTGACGAGATTTACGGCCTGCGTGGTCAGATTGCGTTTTTCTACGTTTCCGACCTGCGCATCGAGCGCTTCCGTTGTTATGACCTTGAGTCGCAGCAGTTCTGCATTCATGTCTGCACCTTTGAAGACCTCATCGTTGATGATGTAATTATTCATGGCGCTAAAGACGGCGTGCACCTCGGGCGCGGCAAGCGCTTTGCGATCCGCAATTGCGTGTTTGCGACCACAGACGATGCGGTGGCGCTCAACGCGCATGATTATGCCACGTCGAATCCAGAGTTGGGGTGGATCGAAGACGGCGTAGTTGAGAACTGCCACGATCTGGCTGATGAAGGCAAGATCGTTGGTTTCTTCTGCCGCTTCCTCGCCGGTTCGTGGGGCGATTGGCGTGCCGGGATGGAGGTCCAACATAGCGATAGCGTGGTGAGCGAGGGTCGCGTGTATCGGGTGCAAGCCAAGCCCGACGGCACGCTCTATACCTCGCAGACGCAGCCCACCCACACCAACGGCAGTGCCGTGCTGGATGGTATCAACTGGGGCGTGGTGCAAAACGACGTGCAGTATGTGGCTGGCGTTCGTAACGTCACGATGCGCGGTATTTTTCTCCATAAGGCGCGCACTGCCTTTTCCATGCACTTCGACGCCGGCCGCTACAGCCGTGGCTATTATCCGGGATCAGCGCCCGTGAGTCAGGACGGGCTGCGTTTCGAAGGTGTGCGGGTGTTGCACGAGAGCGATGCGACGCTGCTTAACTTTGGCACGCCGGCCGACGTGGTGAGCTTCAGCAACTGCGATATCGGCGACCATAAGGTGCGCGTGCATAATCGCTCGCAGGTACCAGCGGGTGGCGCGAGTTGGCTGCGCTTCCAGGGCTGCACCTTCCGACATGCGGGACCGCATACGGGGCCGCATGCGGTGGTCGAACTTGCTGATCCTGGCCGAGACATTCATCTGCGTGTCACTGATAGCGCGGTTCTCAGTGCCGATTATCAAGCCGAGGTCACGGGCGATCTTGAGCTGCTCGACTGCCAGGCTGACCTGCCCGGGCTGTGCTGAGATAGCAGTAATGCTGGCAGTACCGGGCTGCCATGGGCGGAGCGCCACGCGCTGGGGCTGAGGCCGGTTAGGCGCCGGAACTCTTTGTTAAATAATTGTGGGTCGCTCCAGCCGCAGGCCGCACCAATCGCTTTGATCGCCAAGGTACTGTGGGCGAGGTGGTGGCAGGCTTCTTGAATCCGCACTCGGTGCCAGTAACGGTGGATGGTGCAGCCGTGCTCAGCGCGAAACAACCGGCTGAGGTAATTTTGACTGAGGCCGACCTCGGCCGCTAGCGCCGGAATGTCGAGACTTCCGTGTAACTGCTGGTGGCAATGGCGCGCCACTGCTTCGAGCGCCCAGTGGCCACGCGGCTTGGTGTGCTCGGTGCTGGCCTGGGCCTGCCGGGCGAGGCCGAGTATCAGGTCTTGGCTGGCCGCTTGGGCCTGGGCTTGGGCGGCGCGGTCGCCGCTGTCGCCAGCTTGCCAGCAGCGCGTGATGTGGGCGCAGCGGTCACTAAATCGGGCGGCGGCCGTACCCAGATCTTGCCAGACCGGCACCAGGACATCGTGTTCGGAGCTGGGTGCCGCGTGCAGGTGTAAACACCAATGGCGCCCGGGGGCCGGCATATCGTAGGCGCTGTGGCTGCCGTAGGGGGTGATCGTACACACCCCAGGCCGGATTGGGTAGGTATGGCCGTCGATCCGAATCAAGCCGTGGTAGTCATAGAGGTGAAAGCTGGTGATCGCGCCGCCGTATTGCACCGCGAAGTTGCGGTCGTCGAGCAGGGCTCGCACGGCGCGCTGCACCTGCGGCAGGCCGTCTGTGGGCCAGCGATGAGCCGGGGGCCTGGCTGCAGAATCCATGCGTTCAGTCTGATCTGTAGTGTTGAAATTCAACCACAATGGAATGAATGGGCCCTATTGTGGTGGTGATTTTTTCTATGAATACTGGGTGACATCGCGCGCCGCACGATCGCCAGGATCGTTTCTAACCACATATCCAACCACATGGCACGCCCAGGAGAACCCACATGCTCAGTCCCGACCAAATCCGACATTTTCATGAGCAGGGCTATTTGCATCTGCCGGGCGTATTCAGTTCTGCTGAAACAGCCGCGCTGCAGGGCGACCTTGATTGGATGATTACCGACTGGGCCACGCGGAGTGCCGGTTGGGATGGCCCATGGCGTGATCATATCATGGGCAAAGAACTCAGCGCCAAGAGCGAGCTGATCCACATGCACGACCTGCAATTGTACGCCGCCTCGTGGGCCACGGCTGTCGCCAAAGCGGAGCTGTGTGGGGCGCTTGCCCAGTTACTCGACGGACCGGTGGAGTTGCACCATACCACCATGCACATTAAGCCGCCTGAAACGGGTCATCCGTTCCCGATGCATCAAGACTACTGGTTCTATCCGCATCACGATGCGCGCTATGTAGACGCGCTGTTTCACCTTGATGATACCTGTCACGAGAATGGTGAGATTCGTTTCGTGCCAGGCAGCCATCGCGATGGGCCATTGCCGCACGTGCGCGAGCATCGTGGTGCGCCCTGTCAGCCGCATTTGCCGGCCGAAGAATGGCCGCTGGCGGATACCGTGCCGGTCAGCGCTAAGGCGGGTGACGTGGTGCTGTTCAACATCAACACGGTGCACGGCAGCTACATCAACACCACAGGCGCCAATCGGCGTTTAGTGCGGGTTGGCTACCGCCATCCGGAGAATCACCAACTGCAGGGGCAGAGTGTGGGGCGTCCGGGCTGGCTGGTGCATGGTCGCCGCCTGCGCACGGCCCACCAGGAGGCCTTTTCCACTGCGGGCCCGATTGGCACGCCCGAGCTGCTTGAGGCCTAGCTTTAAGCGGCCGCGCGGCTTCAGTTGTTGATGCGTTGCACCACGTCGACGCTGAAGTCGCGCTCGTTGTTGTCTTCGTCGCTCTCAACCACCAAGTTGGTGGGGTCGATTACAAAGGACAGAGCCAGTTGGCCCAGAGCGAGGCCTTGGGTCGGCTGATTAACGCTGACCACGGTGGCGTCACCAGGATCAAGGCGATCGATGGTGCCGCCATCGAGCAGTTGCCGCCCGCCCGGCAGGTCACGATACAGGCGCCAGGGGACATTGGTGGGGGCAATCCCAGGGCCATCGTTGTCGATGGTGATGTTGATCAGGAAGGCCGATCCGGCCAGGACCATCTGCGGCGCCACCGCGGCGCTCACGACGAGATCGGGGCCATTGGGGTCTGTCCCCGGTGGGCCAAGCGGTATCCCGCCAGGGCCGCCGCCACCGGAGCCAGGGCCGCCACCAGTGGTGTTGCCGCCGTTGCGCTGATAGGTGTCCACATCCACGTCGGTTCCGGCATTACCGCCACACCCGGCCGCGCAAAACGCGGCCAGGGCCAACACGCAGCAGGCGCGCAGGTGGGGGGCCTTCATGGATAGGGTCAACGCATGACTCCTCACAAGGTTCACTAGTAAGATGCCGCATCGAGACCGTTCGTTGCAGCTGTTTCTGGCGTCATGCTAAGTGCTTGGTGGGTAAGGGTCCAGTCCCAGAGCAAACAAGTCCTTTACAAGCCATTTCGAGTCCATATCAATGCGCCTCCGCGCAAGCGGTACATGTCTGTTCCTCGGTAGCTCAGCGGTAGAGTAGGTGACTGTTAATCACTTGGTCGCTGGTTCGAATCCAGCCCGGGGAGCCATCGAAGCCCTGCTCGAAAGAGCGGGGCTTCTTGCTTAACGGCCGACCCCCGGAAAGCCGACGTAAAAGCCCTTGTGGCAAGGGGCGTTACGCGCCGCCCCTTTCTCCGGTTCGCGTCGGCATCTTGGCCTGCCAAGCGAGACAGACCAAGAGGACGGAGAATTCTCCCGTTCTCCAGCCGAGATCCGGGGTCCAGCCGGGCTTGCTTAACAGCCGTGTCCGGCTTGGTGGGCGAGATGGGACGCAAACCGGATTCCGGGTCATTCTGACAATCGGCTTGATTGCCCCCCGTCAATACTCAGGCGAAGATCAGCACCCTCAGGCCGAAGCGGGCAGACAGCGACCGATTGGGAACGGCGCGCTCTCGACCGATGCCCTGCCGGCACTCACGCCACGGAAGGAGGCCGCCGATCTGGAGTTTCATAAGAAGCAGAAGCTCGGCCACTCCTACAACGGCTTCTCATGAGATCCGCTATCCCCCCTGGGGGGATGGTCTTGATATCCCCCCAGGGGGGATAGGTTTCCCCGCGATGTCAGAAATCCACCGTACGCACCCCAGCCTTGTGAAGCGTCTCAAGAGAGCCCACGGCCATCTGGCGCGGGTCATCACCATGGTCGAGGATGGTCGGCCCTGCGTGGATTTGGCTCAGCAGCTCTATGCGGTTGAAAAAGCGGTAGCGAAGGCCAAATCGACCTTGATCCACGACCACATCAACCATTGCCTGGATGATCTGGTCGAGACCGACGGGCACATGCCCAGCGGGGATCGAGAGGCCGAACTCAACGCATTCAAAGAAATCACCCGCTATCTGTAGGGAATCGCTCATGCTTGGAATTCAGCATCGACCTTCGTGGTTGACCGTCCTCACGCCCATCGCGCTGCTTATGGCCCTGCCGGCCATCGCATGTGCCCATGGTGTCACTGAGGGTGATCAGAGTTTCATGGAGCAGAGCGAGGGCGTGCATCTGTTCCCATACGCCTACCTGGGCGCGAAGCACATGGTGACGGGCTATGACCACATCCTGTTCCTGATCGGCGTCATCTTCTTCTTATACCGGATGAAGAACATCGCGATCTACGTGACGCTGTTCTCAATCGGCCACAGCCTGACCCTGCTCCTTGGCGTGCTTGGCGGCTTTCACGTCAACTCCTACATTGTAGACGCAATCATCGGTCTCTCAGTGGTCTATAAGGGATTGGACAACATCAACGCCTTCAAACGTTGGTTTGGATTCCAGCCAAGCACCAAGGGTATGGTGCTTATCTTCGGGTTCTTCCACGGGTTTGGTCTGGCTGCAAAGGTCCAGGACTTCAATTTGTCCTCGGATGGGCTGGTTTGGAATATTCTCGCATTCAATGTCGGCGTGGAGATCGGCCAATTGCTGGCCCTGGCATTCGTCCTGATCGCAATGAGCTACTGGCGCAAAAGCCCCGCCTACGAAAAACACGCTTTTGCCAGCAATGTCTCCCTCATGGCCGCCGGTTTTCTTCTCTTCGGCTGGCAACTCACCGGCTATTTCGCCAGCCCCGTCAACTAGGAGCACATCAGCATGTCTGAGTCAACAACCGCCCCAACCGCATCAGGCGCCCAGGCCATCCCGTCGCACGCTCAACTCATCAAGGCCATGGCCATCGCTCTCAGCGTGGCTGGAGTGCTGCTGGTCACCACCATCATGCCAGCCGAGTATGGCATCGACCCGACCGGGGCCGGCCGCTTGATGGGCTTGACCGGCATCAGCGAAGCGAGCACCGAGGCGCCCGTTGCCCTGGATACAGGCGCTGCCAGCGGTCTTGCCCAAGTACTCACGAATGTCAGCTCCCCATACCAGACCGACATCACCACGGTCACCCTGCCCCCGGGTCAGGGTCTCGAGGTGAAAGCAGTTATGGAGGCGGGCCAGGTGATGACCTTCGCGTGGGTCACCGATGGCGGCGCCGTCAGCTTGGATATGCACGGCGAGCCACCGGGTGACGGCAGCAACTTCACCAGCCATCGCAAAGGCCAAAATGAGACGGCAGCCCAAGGCATCTTTGTGGCACCGTTCGCTGGCACCCATGGCTGGTGGTGGGCTAATAAGACCAAGGCCCCAATCACGGTCACTTTGCAAACCTCCGGATTCTATACCTCCATTGGCAAGCGCTGAGCAAGCGCCCTCAACCCAACCACCCACTTCTTTCTCGGAGCCCCTATGAAACCTACTCAGACCCTCACCATCGCCGCTTGCGGTTTCAGCCTCGTCCTTTGTGTCGGCTGCACCGGTTCTCCGGCCGAAGTCGAACAAGTGCAGACGCCGACACCCAGCCAAGAGCAACCGGCCGCGGCTGAATCCACATCGACCATCAGCGAAACCCAACCCACAGAGCCAGCTCCGCAACCCGCCGCAACCGAGAACACGGAGCATGGGCATAGCCACGGTCACCAACACTAAGCCGGCCACTGCATGCAGGCCTTGCGCCCAGCTGATCTGCCGCAATGAATGGCCAAGATTCACCATCGCCACTAGCCGTACACGGATGAACCGCACCACCCGCTGGATTTGACCATTGCGGTCACCGCCGTTTACGACCGCTACGTAAACCATCATGCGACCGTTTCTTCAAGCACTATTGGCGGCATGCTTGTTTGGGTCAGCCACACCGATTTCCAAGCTCCTTCTGCAGGATATCGGCCCCTATCAATTGGCTGGCTTGCTCTACCTAGGAGCCGCCCTATTCGTCTGCCCTATCGTCATCTGGCGATGGCACCGGGGGCGCTCTATCCTTCCTCCCGATGCCCTCAATCGCCGTCGGCTGTGGGGCGCGGTGCTTTTCGGCGGGATTATCGGCCCTGTTTTGCTGCTCTTCGGCTTGCGCCATGCGCTTGCCTCGTCGGTGTCCATGTGGCTTAACTTGGAGACCGTGGCCACCGCCATCCTCGCTGCCCTGATCTTCCGCGAACACATCGGTCGCTGGGCCTGGACTGGCAACGTTGGGGTAGTATTCGCCGGCATCCTCCTTGGTTACCAAGGAGGATGGGCGGGTTGGCTCGGACTCACTTGTGTAGCAGGCGCCGCACTGGCTTGGGGCATCGATAACAACCTCACCGCGACTATTGATTCCATCAGCGCCGAAGACATCACCTTCTGGAAAGGGCTGATCGCCGGAGCCATCAACCTCGCTCTCGGCCTGGCCATCGAACCAAGCATTCCTGGTTTGCCCTGGCTTGGCGCGCTCGTTGTCGGTGGCTTTGCCTATGGTCTTAGCGTGGCACTCTACATCCGCTCGGCCCAGGCGATGGGCGCATCGCGTTCGCAAATGATCTTCAGCGCTGCGCCCTTCTTTGGCGTGGTGCTGTCGGCAACGCTGTTGGGTGAACCCATGCTGGGGCTGCAGTGGATCGCTTGCGGACTGTTGATCGCTTCGATTCTTATGATTTTCCTCGGTCGTCACGACCACCTGCATGAGCACGCATCGATGTTTCACGACCATGAGCACCGACACGATGACGGTCATCATGATCACGACCACCCAGGCTTGCAGCCCCATCAGGTGCACAGCCATCCACATGAGCACCATGTTCAGCGACACGCGCACCCACACTGGCCAGATATCCATCATCGGCATCATTGAGGCCGTGACCCATACTGATGCGATGCATGAGCATCCTTTCGCGATCGCCAAGCGACTCGCTGCTTCCTCCACGACGCTACGCGCGCCACCCGATCCAACGCGCGGTGATCAGCAGGCGAATCAGGCCCCATCTCCAGAATCTCCTCCTGGATATCTGGCGCCAACAGGTTCAACCGCATCACCACGGTCACCCAGGCCCGGGTCATGCCGGCGGCGAGGGAGGCTTGGTCCGCCACCACACCTGAGTCGATCAGTTGCTGGCAGCGGATGGCCATGGCCATCCGGCGGGCGAGTGGATGGACGCGGTCGGGATCATCGCTCAAGCGCTCGGGCCCAGGAACCGGCGCTGGCGTGGACGCAAGGGTCCGCCGGCTGCCGCCGCCCCGGCCGCGGGCGGTGCCGGGGTGGAAGCGGCGTTCAATGGTGGCACTCATGGTTGGGCCTCCGCACTGAGGCGGGCGAGTTCGGCGATGCCCTCGGCCTTGAAGGTGAAGGCGGCGGTGCCCTCTTCGCCGTCGATGGTGATATGGTCGACCAGATGACGTAGGAGCTGCTGGCATTCGCGCGGTCCGAGTTCGGCCCAGATCGGTTCGAAGGCCTGGAGCAGTTCGCGGGCGTCAGCGCGGTCGGGATTGATGAGCTGGAATTCCTCCAGCGCCAACTCGGCCTGCGCGAGCTGGGCTTGGGCCTGCTGCCAAAGGGCGGCGGCGGCTTTGTCGGCCGGGGACCGTTCCGCGGCCTTCCCGGCCTTGGTGGCGAGTTGTTGGGCATCGCGGTGGCGCTCCTTGGCCTCCTGCACAGCGCTGCGGTGGTCGGCCTTTGCTTCGCGGAGGACCCGGTTTGACAGCGTCGGGCTGCGGCAGATGACGGCGACCTCGTCCACCGCCATGCGCTCCAACTCACCGGCCGGCAGGCTGGGCATGGGACAGCTGGCGTTGCCGTTGACCCGGGCACTGGCGCAGGCGTAGTAGCCGTAGAGCTTGCCGGCCTTGCGCGTGTAGGTGTAGGTCATGCCGCTGCCGCAGGCCTTGCAGCGCAACAGGCCCTTGAGCAGCGGGAAGTGTGGGCCACCGTGGACCCGCTGTTCGGCCAGCACCGCCTGCACCGCGTTCCAGGTGGCGATGTCAATGATCGCCGGATGCTCGCCCTCATAGATCTGACCCTCGTAGCGGATCCGACCAGTATAGAGGATGTTGCCGAGCCAAAAAAGCCCAGCCTTAACCGGCTAGGCTTTTTATTTTTGCAGCCCCGGCATCTTGGCGGTGGCCTCAGTTGTACAGCACGTAGCCGATGGCCAGGGCCACGAGTACCCAGACCGCGATCACGCACGCGGCGCCGAGGCGCTTGAGCCAGCTTGGTTTGGGAGCGGAGTCTCGCTCGGCGAGTTGGCGGCGGCAGTCGTCGAGGACGGCGGTGCTGATTAGGCGGCGGGCGAGGGCGAGGCCGAGCGGGATTAGGATCAGGTCGTCGAGGTAGCCGAGGACTGGGATGACGTCGGGAATGAGGTCGATTGGGGATAGCGCGTAGAGCAGGGTCAGCAGCAGCACGGCCCGAGCTAGCCAGGGCGTGTCTGGATGCCGAAACGCCAGGGTGTAGAGCGCGAGGTCGGCCTTGAGCGCGCGCGCCCAGCGGACTAGGCGGCTGGGTTTGGGTGTGGGTTCAGCGGTCATGGCGCGCACTCGCACGCGGGCTTGGGGGTCATCCTGGGGTCCGATCGCTCGGTGCGACCAAGGCCAGGGCCTCGCCGGCGAGGTAGAAGCTGCCGGTGATACAACAGGGCCGAGTTTGATCGGTGGCGGCTAGGGCGGTAGCGATGTCATCGTGCCAGGGCCAGGTTGCGGCGCGGCCGGGCCAGTTGGTTTCGCGGCGCGCGCGCGGCCCACGGAAACCGCAGCGGCGAACGCGGCAGTCAGCAGGGATGACGGTCAGGATCTCGTCGAGCTCTTTGTCGGTGGCGAGGCCGATGATCAGTTCGAAATCAGCGCCCCAGCGTTCGTGGGCGGTGGCCAGGGTGGCGGCGATGCTCGGGCCGTTGTGGGCGCCGTCGATCATCACTTCGGCGCGGTTGGCAACCAGCAGGCATTGGCAGCGTGCGGCGAGGCGCGCTTGTTCGGCACCGAGGCGGGCTAGCTTCCAGTTGAAATCGCTGCCGAGTAAAATGCGTGCGGCGGTGAGGGCGGTGGCGAGGTTGTCGTGTTGATGATTGCCCGCGAGGCCGCACGTCCACCCGGCTTGTTCAGGGAAGCGCTGCACCTGGGTAGCGCTGACCCGGGGCGGTATAGCGGCGGCTACGGCAGCACTGGCTTCAGAGCTTTGGATTGCGATCAGCAGGGGGGCGCCCGGCCTGGCAATGGCGAGTTTCTCGCGCGCGATCAATGCGACGGTGTCACCCAGTACGTGACAGTGGTCGCGGCTGAGGTGGGTGCAGATTGCGAGGCGTGTGTCGAGAATGTTGGCGCAGTCGAGGCGGCCACCGAGGCCAACTTCGCAAAAGAAGATCGCCTCAGGGCGAGTTGCGGCCAGCACCACGGCGATCGCGAAACTGCGCTCAAAATAGGTCAGGCCGGCTTGCTGCTCGGCGTCGGCCACAGCGGCCACGGCGGGGCCAAGCACTGCAATGTCAGCTGGCGCGCCATTGATGCGCCAGCGCTCAGCGATGCTGTGGACGTGCGGGCTGGTGAAGGCCAGGGTGTCGCGGCCATGGGCTAGGAGGATGGACTCAAGTAGGCACAGGGTGGAGCCTTTGCCCTTGGTGCCGGCGATGGTTACGGGCGCAGGTGGCGTGGGCAGGCGGTTGAGGACCTCTTGTAGGGGTCCGAGCTTAAGGTCGTCGTAGCTGCCTGTTGCCTCGCGGCTAAACGACTCGGCCAGCCAAGCGTCGACACTCGCGAGGGTGGGAAAGCTGCGCATGGCAGGACGCTAGCGCACTGCTGCGAAAGGCCATCGCTTGCTTGCCGTGGGGCCATATTTTGGGGGGCAACAGACTAGGGTGTTAACCGGCATGGAAACCTCATCAAGACATGGGGTTTCCAAATGCTTGGGTCGTTTTAGGCTGCTGCCATGTTGCGTACGCTCAGCCTATCGCTCGGTTTACTCTCTGGCATGGTGTCGGCTGCAGAAGTGGCGCCGGGTGGTGACGCTGGTGCGGAGCCTGAGCCCATGACGGATGAGGCGCTTGGGGTTGCGCCTGGGGCTGCGTTCACTGTTTTGGGGTGGCGCATTGCCGCCGAAGGAACCTGGATCGCGGATGCGCCGATCAACAATCCGGCAGTGGGTGGAGCGGCTCGCCTTGGCGTAGCCGGCTTGAAGCTGGATGTGGGGAAGCGTCAGACTTTTCGTTCGCAGCCGATTGAAGGCTCGCCAATTGCGATGCCGTTGACCTTTCTCGACCATGGGGTCAGCGTTAGCTTCGTTGATATCGATTACGACCTGCAAGTGGACACCGACGAGATCGACGATTTTACCTCACTCGGGTACCGTGCGCTTTTCGATCATCGTTTGGCCGACAGCAAGTGGTCGCTCGGCTTTGTGGCCGGTGCAACGCTATCGGCAGACAAGGTCAGCGAGGCCGACCTGGGCGACCTCGAGTTTGTTGGTGGGCCGCAGGCGACCTATCATTTTGATTCAGGTCTTTCGCTTGGCCTTGGCCTGTATTACCAGGAATTCCTGGGTGAGCCGATGGTGTTGCCGTTTCCGTTTGTGCGCTACATGAGCGGCGACCGGAAGCATCGTGCGTCGATTGCCGGGCCGCGTGCAAGTTACGCCTATGGCTTTGCCAAAGGCCATTCGATCGGATTGTTCGCCCAGTTGAGCGGCTATAATTTCAAAATTCTCAGTCAGACCTACGCTGACCATGATGCCGATGGAAACGTGATAGACCCGGCGCGCGAAGTGGCGCTGGCGTATAGTTCATTCGTGCTGGGGCCGAGTTATGTTTACAGCCCGATGCCCTTGATCGATGTTCGGCTTGAAGGCGGCTGGGTTTTTGCGCGTCGCTTCGAGTTTGTGGATCAAGACTCGAATGATCCGATTCGGCTCAATGATGGCACGGTCGCTGACTTTGATCCCAGTGATACCTGGCAGATCAAGGCCGGCGCTGGCGTTCGCTTCTGATCAGCCTTTGGTTTTGCTGCTCTTCTTGGCTGCGACTTTCTTGCTGCTAGCCTTCTTGGCGGCCGATTTTTTTGCTGCGGCCTTGGGGGTCATAGCTTTGGGGGCCGCAGGCTTTTTGCTGCGCGGTGCCGTTGCGGCTGGTTTGGCGGAGTTGCCGGTGCGGGCAAACATCTCAGCTAAAAACTGGCCGGTATAACTGGCCTTGACCGCCGCTACCTGTTCGGGTGTACCTGTTGCCACCACGGTGCCGCCGCGCTCGCCGCCCTCGGGGCCGAGGTCGATGATATGGTCGGCAGTTTTGATAATGTCGAGGTTGTGTTCGATCACGACCACGGTGTTGCCGGCATCGGTCAGCCGCGCCAGTACGTCGAGCAATTTGCGGACGTCTTCAAAGTGCAGGCCGGTGGACGGTTCGTCGAGAATGTACAGCGTGTCGCCCGTGCTGCGCTTGGCGAGTTCGCGCGACAATTTGATGCGCTGGGCTTCGCCGCCAGACAGCGTGGTGGCAGGCTGGCCGAGGCGAATGTAGTCGAGGCCAACGTCGATCAGGGTCTGAAGAATGCGGCTCAGGCGTGGATGCGCATCGAAGCAGATTTTTGCCTCGCGCACCGACATCGCGAGTACGTCGTGAATCGTGTTGCCCTTGTAGTGCACGCGCAGGGTCTGCTCATTGAAGCGCTTGCCGTGGCATACTTCGCACGGCACGTAGACGTCGGCCAGGAAGTGCATCTCCACTTTTTTGACGCCGTCACCCTCGCAGGCCTCGCAACGCCCGCCTTTGACGTTAAAGCTGAAGCGCGACGGCGAGTAGCCGTAGAGCTTGGCTTCACGGGTTTGGCTGAATATTTTACGCACTTCATCCCAGGCCTTGACGTAAGTGGCTGGATTGGAGCGCGGCGTGCGACCGATCGGTTGCTGATCAATGGCGATCACCGAGTCGATGTGCTCGAGGCCGTCGATGCCGTCGTGGGCGCCAACGGTGTTGTCGGCGCCGTTGAAGTGGTTGCCGAGGGCTGGGTAGAGAATCTGGTTCAGCAGGCTAGATTTGCCCGCGCCAGAAACCCCGGTGAGGCATACGAAGCGCCCAAGCGGTAGCGATACGTCAATATTCTTGAGGTTGTTGGCGCGCGCGCCGCGCACGGTGATAGCCGTGCCTTTGCCGGCGCGACGGGTGCTTGGGGTGGTGATCGCCTTGCGGCCGGAGAGATAATCGCCGGTGATCACACCTTCTTTGCGGATCAGGCCGTCTACCTCGCCGGCGTACACAATTTCGCCGCCGAGTTCGCCGGCCAAGGGGCCAAAGTCGACCACGAAATCGGCGGCGCGGATGGTTTCTTCATCGTGCTCAACCACGAGCACCGAGTTGCCGATATCGCGGAGGTGTTGCAGGGTTTCGATCAGGCGTCGGTTGTCGCGCTGGTGCAGCCCGATTGAGGGTTCGTCGAGCACGTAGAGCACACCGGTTAACTCCGAGCCGATTTGCGAAGCGAGGCGAATACGCTGTGCTTCGCCGCCAGAGAGTGTTGGGCCAGAACGGTCGAGGGTCAGGTAATCGAGGCCCACGTTGATCAAAAAGCGCAGACGGCTTTGCACCTCGCGCAGCACGCCTTCGGCAATGGTGCGCTGCGCTGTATTCAATTTGAGCGCATCGAAAAACTGTTGCGCCTCGCCGATGGTCATGCCGGCCACCTCAACCAGGCTCCGTTTACCGACTTGTGCCGAGCGCGATTCGGGCCGCAGGCGGCCGCCGCCGCAATCGCTGCAATTGTGGGTTGAAAAATAGCGCGCCAGCCGGGCCTTGCGCCCTTCTGAGGCGGTTTCCTTGAGGGTGCGGTCGAGCCAGCCGAGCACGCCGTCAAAGCGTGTGTTGAAGGCGCCTTCGCCGTTGGTGGTGGTCCAATTGACTTTGACCCGCTTGTCGGCGCCGTTGAGTACGATGTGGCGTTGTTTCTCGCTGAGTTTGCCCCACGGCTTGTCGCACGGCACGCCGAGTTTACGCAAGACTTCGCGGCGATATTCAACGTGCCACGCGGTGCGCTCTTCATCACCAAGCGCGCCCCAGGGGAGCACGGCGCCGTCGTTGATCGACAGGCTCGGCTCTGGAATCAATTTATCGACATCGACTTCGGCGCGGGTGCCGAGGCCATTGCACGAGGGGCAAAACCCCATCGGCGAATTAAAACTGAAGCTGTTGGGCTCGAGGTCAGGGAAACTGAGGTCGCAGGTGGCGCAGTACAGATGTTCGGAGAAGAAGGTCTCGGCAAAGGGAGGCTTCTCAGTTCCGCGCACATGCGGGGCAACCATCAGCTTGCCTTCGCCCTCGCGCAGCGCGGTTTCCACACTGTCCGCGAGTCGTGAACGGATGCCGTCTTTAACGACCAAGCGATCAACCACCACTTCGATGCTGTGTTTGAGCTTCTTGTTGAGGGCGATGCTGTCGTCAAGTGAGCGCTCTTCGCCGTCGATACGAACGCGGGCGAAGCCACCCTTGCGCAGGCGGTCGAACAGGTCTTGGTATTCGCCTTTGCGGGCTGAGATCTTGGGGGCCAGCACCAGGAGACGCGAGCCTTGCGGCAGGTTCAGAATCGCGTCGACGATCTCCTCGCTGCTACGCTTGCCCACGGCGGCGCCGCAGTGGTGGCAATGTTGGGTGCCGCAACGTGCCCACAGCACGCGCAGGTAGTCGTGGACCTCGGTGATGGTGCCCACCGTTGAGCGCGGGTTCTTTGAGGCTGACTTCTGTTCGATCGCGATGGTGGGCGCGAGGCCGCGGATTGATTCGTAGTGCGGCTTCTCCATCTGGCCGAGAAACTGACGGGCATAGGCCGACAAGCTCTCAACATAGCGTCGCTGGCCCTCGGCGTAGATGGTATCAAAGGCCAGTGAGCTCTTTCCCGAGCCCGACGGACCGGTGAAAACGACCAGGCGCTTCTTGGGGATGTCGAGGTCAACCTGCTTGAGGTTGTGCTCGGCGGCACCACGGACCTGGATAACAGGCAGTTCGGCAACGGCGGCAGGGGGGCTCCGACGGGCTTTCGGCATGCTGATTCTCTCCGGGGCGGCAGTGTGTCAGCCTCGATTCGACAGGGAAGTGTCAATATGAACCTGCTCTGGCAGGCCGCCGACGGTAGCGTTACGCAGCACAGCGTGGCCTGTGTGGCGGCTTTTTTTAGACGCTGGCTTGTTGGAGGGACCAGCTCGCTCCTGCCACCTGGAGTTCGGTCGGCACGGCTTGGCGCAGACTCAGGGGCTCGTCGTCGTGGCCGCAGGGGAAGCGCCACAGCGCCGGGATGCCGAGGCCGGCCGCGAGATCAGCGATGACGTCGCCATGGTCTGGCCCCGCGTAATCAGGGATCGGATCGTGCGGGAAGCTGCTGCCAACGATCCCACGAATTCCGTCGAGACAGCCCGCGGCGAGCAGTTGCAGCAGATCGCGCGCCACCGCATAGGGCCGTTCATCAATGTCTTCGACCACGAGAATACAGCCAGTCAGGTCGGGCATGAGCGGGGTGCCGACCAGGGCGGTGAGTACGCGTAGGCAGGCTGCAAAGCACGGACCGCTACCGTCCCCATCATGTAAGGATATAACCTGGCTAACCTTATGATGTTCCCATGACTGCTCCTCGCCGCTTAGCGCTGCTATCAGCGAGGCTGAACTGCGTTCGGGAAACGCCTGTCCAGCGATCGGGCCGTAGCATCCGCCAAGCCCTTGGCCGAAGCGTAGGGCATGCAGGGCTGTGATGTCGCTATAGCCAATCAGTTGTGGCGGTTGCGGCCCATCGGGGCCGAGTGCCAGGGCCAATTCGATGGCACCATATCCGCCGCGCAGGGCCCAGATGGCCTGTGCGGTGTCGCAGGATGTACGCCAATCGGCGGCGCGGCGCTCTACCGGCAGCCACACGCCGGGACCCTGCGGGTCTGCCAGCAGAGGGCTGGCCTTGAGTTCCCAGCCCAATTGTTGGCAGATTGGCCCAATGCGCTGCAGGGCTGCCGCGATCTGCTCGTCACTGGATGCCGCATATGCAGGGCATGAGAGTACACAATGCTGCATGCTACTAGTCCTCGCAGGCGTTTCACTGCGGTCAAGTGTGGCAGCGGTGCGCACAACCGTAGGTGAAACCCAGGTGCTTGCGTTGACAGTGATTGCGTGGGCTCCTAAGGTGCGCAGCGATGGCTCTCAGCGGCAGTCTACGCACACTTTCGCTCCCCGAGATCTTTCAGACTCTCGGGCGCTCCAACGGCACCGGCGTTTTACGGCTGACCTCGGTCGACGGCCGTGTCGACGTGGTGTTCGATAATGGCGTGGTGCGCGACATGTTGCATCGCGGCAAAGACCGGATGTGGACCCTGATCGAACGTTTGGTGGCGATGGGTGTGGTTGGCCCGGAGGCCATGGACGCGTCGAGTTCGGGCAGTTTTGGCTCCATGCAGGCTTTGATTCTGCAGGGCCATCTGACCGAACAGCAGGCCGTTGAAGCGCTGCATGACCACACCTTTGATGAGTTATGTAATCTGTTTACTTGGGATAACGCGAACTTCGTGTTTATCGAAGACACCGCAGACGACGCCACCATCGTTCAGGCGCTCGACCAGGCGCGCAAACTCGATGTGAAAATTGAGGTCCAGGCCTTGCTGATGGAATCAGCGCGCCGCCTAGATGAATGGCATCAGGTTTTGCCTGACTTACCGCCCGATGATGCGGTGGTGGCGTTTGCGCCCGGCCGCGAGATGGAGCGCGAGCAGCGCTTCGGTGAGTACCCTGAACGCCCGGTCATGGCGATGATCGATGGCGTGCGCAGTATTGGCGAAATCACCTTCCATACCCCGATCACCCGCATGGATGTGCATTCGGTGTTGTACGATGCGGTGTGCGAAGGCGTGCTCGAGGTGCTCTCGGTTGATCAGATGGAGAGCCGCGGCAAGGCCCTGATTGAGAATCAAGACTTCGAGCGTGGCGCGCGTCTACTGCGAGCGTGTTTGAGTTTAGAGCCGGAGCGTAAGTCGGCGATGGGGTTGTTGGCCGAGGCTCTGGAGCATTCTGGTGACGGTGCCGAGGCGAGCGGTTGCTTTAGCCAATTGGCGCTGAGTTATTTGGCCGAAGGCCATCAGGACGAAGCTGTACGGGCGGCTCGGCGCGCCAGCGAATTGGGCGCCACCGATTCGCAGCAATTGGTGCTGGTACGCTGTCTGCTTGAGTCGGGAGACACCGGGGCCGCGGTCGTTGAATTGATGGCGATTGCCGCCCGTTTGATGACGCAAGACCGGCTAGAGGATGCGCGCGGCACACTGCTCAAGGTTCTTCAACTCGACGCGGGCAATGAGGATGCGCGCCACGAATTGGCACAAATCCAATCGCGAACCAGTGGCGAGCACAGTGCTCAGGTTGTGGTGTGTGTTGAATGCGGCGCGTCCAATGATCGTGGCCAAAATTCTTGTTCCGAGTGCGGAGCACCGCTGCATCTGACATGCCGCAGCTGCAATCGGGCGGTGGCTATTTCCGACCGTATTTGCGTGTTTTGCGGCGTTAACCCGCACGTAGAGACCGTTGGCAAGGGTGGTGAGCTCATTGCCCCGAGCACAACGACCCTGATCCGCAAAGAAGATGTTGGGTCTGGCAAGCACGATTCGGTGCGGGCCCGGATGGGCGCAGCCAAGGCTGCTGAGGCCGAGTCGCGCTATGCTGACGCCCTGGCAATTTGGAAAGATCTATCGCTTGGGCAGGAGGATAATCGCCGACTGCAACGGCACATCCGTCAGCTCGAGGGCCTCGTTCACGACAGTGAAGTAGAGAGCCTAATTGAGCGCGGTCACAACCTGCGGCACAAGCGACGTTATCACGCCGCATTGGCATCTTACCAGCGCGCCCAACGTGCGATTGCGCTTGATGATCCCCGTTCACAACGTTTGCGCGACCTGATTGTTTCGACTCGTAAGAGCAGTCAGTTTACCAGTCTCATTTATGGTGTGGCCGTTGCGCTGCTGTTGGTGGTTGGGTGGCTGGTTGTGCAGCCGATCTACGAATTGCGCGGTTTTAAGAAGCGTGTCGAAACCTTGGAGCGTCAAGTAAGTGATCACATTGCCAGAGCGGTGTCACCTAATGATTTTGTCCAACTCAGCGCCTTGGTGCCAGATTCCTTAGGAGCCGAGGCCGATAGGCTCGGTGAGGAAGCGCGTATTGTTTTCGACGCACTGCGCGCCCGCATTGAGGCTACGCGCCTGCGCTTGGGAAAACAAACGCTCGATGATATCGAAACCCAAATTGATGCCGGGAGTTGGTCAGGGGCCATCACTGCGATTGACGATTTCCGACGCATCTTCGGCGGCGGTGTCGATCCCGACCGCCGGCAGCGCCTCGAAGACTTGATCGACGAAAGACGGAAACTTCAGGGGCAAGCGCCGGCACGTCTGGCGGAGATTGAGGGCCGAGTAGCAAGTGATGAGCTTGAGCTG
>JAQIBG010000475.1 GCA_027859175.1 Planctomycetota bacterium
TTTCAATGCCGGTGTGGGCATCGGCGCTGCGGGCAGCGAGGCGTAGCCACTCGCGTTGCTGCTCGAAGCCTTCGCGGGCCGGCTTGGGGCTTGGCCGCACGGCGCGCCACACCGCACCGGGCACCAGGTGCACTGCGAGGCCCGGGCCGGGGTCGGTGTCGTGGCTGGCGAGCTCGTCGATGGCGTCGACCATGGGCAGAGTGGGTAGGTCTGGCGTGCCAGCCAGGGCACTGCGTCCACGGTCCCAGTCGAGCCAATTGGCCAAGCTGCGGCCTGGTTCGGTGCTGCTTCCGAGGATGGAAACCGCGCTGGTGGCACGTTCGCGCGCCAGCACGCCTTCCGCGCTGCTGGCGTCACTGCGCAGTGCCTGACGGACCAGGGCGCGGACTTCGGCCGGCCCCATGGTGGCGCTTTGCTCGGGCGGTGTTTGATCGCGGCTGGCCACGGTCTGGAGGTGGGTGTCGTTATGAATGGCGAGTTGGCCACGGCCGAGGTCGCCGGCGGTGACGAGGGTCCAGGTGCTGACGGCCGGCGCTGCGAGCGCGTCTTCCCATTCGCCGAGCTCTCGATCGCCCGCGTGGAGGCTGATCCGGTGATCGCGCCGGCGCCAATGCAGCTGATCGGGTACCTGCTCGAGGGGGATGGTGGCTAGTAGTAGGGCCTGGGCCTGCATCGGCCCCGGGCCGGCGCCGGGCGGGTGGCGATGCAGCAGGTGGAGGCGTCTGGTGGTGGGGTCCCAGCGCAGGCGATGGCCGGGGCCATCGGCCGGGCCGGCATCGATGGTCCAGGCTGGGCCGGGGCGTAGGTGTCGGTCGAGCTGGAGTTCGACGCGCCACCAGCGGCTTGGACTAACGTCATCGTTGAGCGTGATGCTGACCCCAGGGCCGGCTCCTCGGCGGGCAACGAGGGTGTGGCGAGGGCCATCGAGCATGCTCCACAGCGACAGGCCAAGGGTGGCAGTGACGGCAATCACGAGCATCACACGACTGAAACGTCGCCAAAACGCCGAACCAGGCTTGGCCATCCGCGCCATGCTGGGGCTCTGACGGCCTACGCCAACGGCAAGTCGCTGATTGCCACCGGCAGTCTGCCCCCTGGCCGATGTATTGTCTCGCCCGGCCTGAGGATATCCTATCGCCATGGCGGGTTTACGTACCGAAACCATCAGTCACCTCATGGAGCCAGCGCGGCGTATTCCGGAAGCTCCGAGTGAGCCGGAACAGGCGGTTGGCTTTCCGCTGCTGCCGGTGGGCATCCCCTGGAAGCTGATCGGCGGCACCGTGTTGGCCGCTGTTGTGTTTGGCCTGTAACGCAGATGCCCGACGACGATTTTGAAGACGGCGGCGATGACCCAGAGGTATTGGAAGACGCTCCCGAAGCGGAGGCCGCCGAAGCTGATGGCCGGCAGCGTCGTTTCCCGTGCCATGGATGTGGCGCCGACTTGGAATGGAAGCCAGGCCAGCAAGCGCTGACCTGCCCGTACTGTGGTCATGCCGAGGCCTTCGCCTTGGATGAAACGGCGATTCGCGAATACGCCTTTAATGACTACCTCAGCGATACTGACAAGCAGCGCGGCTTGGATATCGATGCGCGGGCCTGCCACTGTCCGGGTTGCGCCGCAATTATCGACATGGACCGCACCGTGGCGGTGCAGGATTGCCCGTTTTGCGGGACCATGGTTGAAGACCAGACCGCCCACGACGACCGCATTCGCCCAGAGGCCGTGGTACCGTTTCGCATCGAGCGCGAGCGAGCGCGCGTTGTGTTCACGGCTTGGTTGGCTTCGCGGTGGTTTGCGCCTAGCGCGTTTAAGCGTGAAGCCCGTGCCGATCGCTTCATGGGTGTCTATCGCAGTTGGTGGACCTTCGACAGCCGCACCTTCAGTCGCTGGTCGGGCGAGGCGGGCACCTATTATTACGTTACCCGAACGCGCACCGTAAACGGCAAAACCCAAACCTATCGTCAGCGCAAGACGCGATGGCGCCGTCGCAGCGGCACGGTTGAACGTTTTTTTGATGATGTGCTCACAGCTGGCTTCACGGGTGGTTTGCAGCCCAGTGGCTACCAGATCGAATCGGCCAAGCCCTACGATGCGGCAGTGCTGGCCGGTTTCGTGTGTGAGCGTTACGAGCTCGACCCCAAGGCCGCCTGGCCTCCGGCCCGGCGCGAGATCGAATCCGAACTCCGGCAAGTCTGCTCGCGCCGCCTCGGCGGCGACACCCAGCGCTTTTTGAGCGTGGATACCGCGCATAGCGGCATCACCTTCAAATCCTTATTGCTGCCGGTATGGCACAGCACCTACCGCTACAAAGGCAAGGTCTACCGCATCGCGATCAACGGCCAAAACGGCACGGTTGAAGCCGAGCGCCCGTATAGCGTCCTCAAAATCACCGCCCTCGTGCTCGCAATCATCATTGTCATCGCCGCCCTCTGGTTCGCCTTCGGCGGCTGAATGAAGATTAGATTAGCAGGAGGGAGTCGAGGGAGTTGAGGTCCGAATGGGGTGGGGAAAGTTTGGTTTCCGCACCGCGCGACTCCAAACG
>JAQIBG010000059.1 GCA_027859175.1 Planctomycetota bacterium
CATCCAGCACCTGCTGGAACTCCAGGCCAGCGATCCCTTGCGGCAGGCGCATCTGTCGACCACTTTTGGCCCAGGCCGCGACGAAGGCACCGAGGCCATCGATTTCTGGCTGCGTCTGCCCGATGCCTGGCTGGTGCCCGATGCCGGCGACAGTCCGTATGGCAACACGCCTAATAGTAATTACGCCGTGCGTTTATGGGGCGATGATGCCGGTCTCATTCACGAAGGCGTGATGATTACCCGCAGCGTGGCTGGTGGTCCGTTTTATATTCCCGATTTCATGCGTTATCCCGCGAATCGTAGGACGCAAAGCCTGACTGGTGACGGCCTGCATTCGGCTGGGCAGGGCGCGAGCGGGATGTCGGCCTTGGGCGGCACGCTGCGCCGTGGTGAGTTGACCGGTAGCGCGCCGATTCGGCATGCGATCAAAATCAATCCCTGGGCTGAGAAGTATTGCCATTATTCTGATGCGGTGCCCGGCTGGCGCTGGCCGGCGCGCATGGCTGATGGGTACGCGGCTAGCGGTTATAATCGCGATGCCGATCCGGCCATTGTGATGGGGTCCTTGTTCGCGATTCCACTTGGGGTCACCGCCGCCGACCTTGGCTTGGCCACCGAGCCTGGGCGCAAGTTGCTGTTTACCTTGCAGAATTACGGCACCTATTTCACCGAAGACGCGGCTTGGGATACTTGGGATCTGATCGTTGAGCGCGATGCCGAACTTGAGTTCGCCGCCGCCTACGGATTCAACATGGGCAGCGCGACCTGGAAGGCCGAGGTCAATCGGCTGATGCAGGCCCTGCACGTGGTCACCAACAATGCGCCTGATGCCATTGGCGGCGGCGGCACGCCGCTTCAGCCGCTGGCGCCAGCTTTTGTTGGTTCGGCGCCGCCTGATCCTGATCCTGATCCTGACCCGCCGCCAGCCACCGGCGGCGCGCTCGGCGCGGGGGCCTCGGGGTCGGTGAGTGGCGATGATGCTGCCATGCTTATTTCGGTTATGGGCGCTGGGCTGTGGGGGCAGACCGATGCGGCCTATACGGTGTGGCGGTCCGCCACCGGCGACTTTGATTATCAAGCGCGAGTGGTATCGCAAACCGCTGCCGATCCGTGGGCCCTGGCTGGCGTGATGCTACGTGCTGATGGCGCGGCAGATGCAGCGCACCTGTCCTTGGCGGTGACGCCTGCGCACGGCGTGGCGCTGCGTTACCGCCTGCTTGCTGGCGGGGTGAGTTACCATGTGGCTGGCCCGCTGGTTAGCGCGCCCTGTTGGCTCAAGTTGAGTCGTCGCGGCAACGAGCTTAGCGCTTGGTATGCCAACGACGGTGTCAACTGGTCGCTGATCGCAAGCCGTGCGATAAGTCTGCCCGCTACCGCCCGGCTGGGCGTGGTGGTGACCGGCGGCTTGAGCGATGCAGCCGCGAGCGCTCAATTGGCCCAGTTGCAGCACACGCCGGTCAGTGATGAATAAGCTGCCGCCGGCACAAGGAGGAGCGATGCGAAGCGTGATGCTAACGAGGTTGTCACTGGGCTGGGCGCTGGTGGCGTTGGCGGCCTGCGGTGGCAGTTCGTCAGACCCCGCCGCCCCGCAGTTGGCGGGTGAGCTGGCTGAGCAGCAGCGGGCGCTGCCGGGCTATCAGCTGGCGCTACGCCAGGATGGCGCCGCGGTGCCGGGGCAGCCGGTTGCCCTGCAGCTGCGCGTGACGCCGCAACTGGGCGCGGGCCAGCCGGCAGTGGTTGAGGCTGCGGTGTCGGTGGCGGAGCCCACGCAGTGGTACAGCGCCAGCGCCGGAGCAAACGGTGAGCAGCAATGGAGCCTTGCTGTACCTGAGCAGCCTGGTGTGGCTCGGGCCTGGATTCGCATCACCGACGCGGCCGGCAATCAGAGCCAAACCGGCTTGTGGGACTTTGCGTTGAGATAGCGCTGAGGTACTAGGGCAAGTCTAGAGAGCACAGCGCGTGTCCGGGGAGCGACACCTTGTGTTCGTTGTCACCGATGCGCACCAGGGCCTCGCGCGCCCCTTCGAGGTTGCGAACGAGAAGGCGCAGTTGCCCGGTGGGCGTGCGTACGCACAGCGTGTCCATCAGGTAGCTGAAGCTGGCGACGCGCTGGCTGCCAGGCGGCAGGGCTTGGCCGAGGAAGGCGAATACCGCGGCGTCGGGGTTCCAATGCAGGCTGTGGTCAGACCGGTCGATGGTGGCTAAGCTGTTTTGCGTCCACCCCCAGCTGCTGGTGCGGCGTTCGTCAAGTGCCAGATTCCAATAGCTGAAGGTATCGGCGCCCACGGCGAGGTAGGCAATCGTGTCGTCAAACTGACCAACCGCCTCGGCCGCGCTGTTGTCACCGCGGTGGCATACGCTTTCGGTGTGCATCACCGCGAGCCCCGGGAAGCGCGCGCGCAGCTCTTGGACAAGCTGTGGAAAGCAATATTGCACCGCCACGCCCTGGATTGCTCCACGGTAGCGTGGCTCGCTGAGGCAGGCGTGGGCCTGGGCGCCGGTGATGCTACGGAAGGTTCCAGACCAGAGTTCGGTGGTGAGGCCGGCCTGGGTAAACTCGGGCACCAGATACTCGAGGTGAAAACGCGCAAAACGCTCTGGCGGCCATCGGCAGGTCGGAAATCCCCCGGCGCTGTCCATCTCGTTCTGCACCATCAGCCGGTCGACAGGCAGGCCTTCGGCGGCGTAGGCCTCGCAGAAACGCCGCAAGTAGCGCGCATGGGCTTGGAGCACCGCCGGTTCGTCGCGCAGTTCGCCGCCCTCGGGTCCGTCCATGCGCCCGCTGTGTTTCATCCAACCCGGGGGTGACCACGGTGAGGCGTGCAGGCGCAGGGCGGGGTTGGCTGCCTTGGCCGCCTGCAGGTAGGGAAGCAGACCGGTGCGATCGCGTTCAATAGAGAACGCGGCCATTTCAAAGTCACCGGGCGTTTCGCAGTGGCTGTAGGCATCGCGCGCGAAGTCACTGGCGCCAATTGGCACGCGCGCCCATTGCATGGCGCAGGCCTCAGACCCAAAAACATGCGTGAAAAATGCGTCACGGTCGCGCGCATTCAAGGCGCTCAGGGCATCCCAGCCTATCTCGGAAACGGCTCCCCCGAACCCGGTGAAGACTTGGTCAAGTAATTGTGGCAGCACCTCAATGCGTACCTGCTGATTGTCTTGCAGCGGGTGATCGGCGGCGTTGACCCAGCGCGTGGCCTGAACGGCAGCGCGGTCACAGTGTGGTACCGGGTGACTGGTAACGAGAGTCATGAGCCCAACTCCTTGGCGGCACGCGCCTCGACACGGAGGCTTGGTGTGCGTTGAACGGTGTCAACATCATGGCCCCCGCAAGGGGGCGAAGCTCGCTCTCGCGCATGAGAGTCGCATTAGGAATTTTTAGGAATTTAGGAAACATTAGATGACGGCCGGTTGGTGAGTCCGGACGTGTGGTCGGGCACGTGGAAACAATCGGGCGTGCAGAGAAGCTCTGAGCGCGATGCCGGTGCCTGGGAGTGTCGCTGCCCTCAGCGACATGCGCCCGAGGAACACGGGTATGCGCTTGCTTGCGTGATCGTGCGCGGGCCTGGCCTCGTGTAGTGCAACTTGCGCACATCGGGGTCGGCCGCAAACGGGGACCCAAACGCACGCCGGGCGCAGGTCTACCAAGGACGAGGTCGCGACGACTGTGTGTCGCTGCCCTTCCCTGTCGGCTTTTTCCACGACCGTTAGTTATCGAAGATCAAGGTCAGGTCTTCATCTTCAAAGACCATGTTGGTTTGCCAATCCGTAAGCGGGTAGAGCTTCATACCTTCGAGTTCGTCTTCGGCGATCGCTGCGGTGATCTGCTCGGCAATGCGGGCATGCATTACAATTTTGCCGCCGAGCGGCGTATGCTCTGAGACGGTCAGCAACACCTGCCGGTCGCGTTCGTTTAACTCCGCGAGCCAGGTCGGCGAGAGGCTTGGCGCTTTGGCTAGTGCAAGCATGCCTCGCGAGGAGAAGGTCCAGTCGCTGGTGGCCGCTTGGCTGTAATCCCATGGGTCGGCCCTGAGTAGGGGGCGCCAAATGGCCAGTTCAAAGTCCGCGGGGATCACGTCACTAAATATGACCTGGAAGATCGAATTGATCAACGGAATCGCGCGCAGTCGTTCAGTGAAGTGCGGCGAGATGACTGGGAAAGGCAGATAGCCGAAATCCTGCACAAAAATATCGGCGCCGTGGCCAGAGTCATCGATGACTCCGAGCGGCGCTCTGCCTGTTGACTGATCGAGCCAAGCGCTCGGCGCATCGGCGCCAGCAACGCGGAGATGGGCCGAGCGGTTGGACTTGGCGCCCTCGATGATCCAATAATCGTCAGACATGGTGCGGGCCACTGTATCGGCGGGTCTGGTGCGGGGAACGTGCTGTTGGCGCTCCCCTTGTGGATGTGGTCAAGGTTTTCGCTTTGTGGCTGAGGGCGCCTTTGGCAAATCAGTAATCGAAAGCGTCGTCCAGGCTCTCCTCGTTGGTTCCCAGGACGAAGCTAAGGTCGTTGTCGGTGAAGACGGTATTCGTTGCCCAGTTGGGAAGCGCGTAGAATTTCATCTGCCCCAACTTGCCGGCGTCAAGCAGGCTCTGAATAGGAGTGGCGATACTCTTGTGGATGATGATCTTGCCGCGTAGCGGGCCATACTTCGATGTTGTGTCGATGACGAGCCGTTCGGCCTGGGGCGTGTCCTCAAGGAACTGCGGGTCGAGGGCTGGTCCGCTCGCCACGGACAGATGCCCTTCGTCGCCGAATCGCCAGTTGGCTGTTGCTGCTGGTGAATAATCCCAGGGGTCACACAGCGGATTGATCCACAGGCAGAAAATGGCCTTTGCTGGGATCTGATCCTTGATCGCTACCGGAACCAGCTTGCTGGTTGGCGGCAGGTTTTTTTCTCATGGCCGTGAGATCTGGACCTGAGAGGGGAAACGGTAGGTAGCCGAAGTCGGTCAGGGTCATGTCATCGCCGATGCTGGAGATCTCATCCAGTAGAATCGGGCCGGGAAGGTCTGCGCGCGCACGATAAGCTTGCTGCTGGGCGACGTCAGCGAAGCCTAGGATGGGGGTTAAGTTTGACTTGGCACCCTCGAGAACGAAGTAGTTGTCGGTAGAAGATGGCATGCTTGCTCGAGACTGTGTTTCAAAAGTGGCGTGTCTGCTTTTGCCTTTGTCTACTTTTTCCCATTAGGTTTGCGCGCCTAGACTTGCAGGTCTGGGTCGTGAAACATGATGTTGGAATTCCACTCCTCGAACGGGTAGGCCTTATAACCGCGCAGGCTCGGCTTGGCCACAGCGGCGTCCATTTTCTCGATGATAGAGGTGTGAAGGATGAGTTTGTCATTCAGCTCAGCATGACTAGAGCGGCTCGCGATCGCCAGGCGCCGTTCGGGCTCCAGTTCGTCGATGACTTTCTGATCCAACTGCATGCCTTGAAATGCCAGGATGAATTCCTCGTCACGCACGAACGCAGGTTCGCTCGCCGCTATATCGAACACCTCCGCGCAGTTGAGCAACTGCCATATGGACCAGCCGTTCTCGGCCTTGAGGTCATCAGACGTGACGGGGATGAGGTGCGAGTCATGAAGTGCAAGGCTCGCGATGAGAGCGGTCATGACCTTGCTGGTGAATGGCATGGGCAGGAGGCCGAAGTGTTTGTAGACCGAATTCGCACCAGTGCCGCTTGTGTCCACCAGCTGGATTGGGGTCAGGGAGATAGGCTTGTGTTGCGCGAATTGGGTTTTGGCGGCACTGCTTCCGAACTCGAACATTGGTGAATACCGCGTGCGGCACGATTCGATGATGCGGTAATCGTTCTGGGTGTAGGTCATTGGCATGCTAATTCCTTCCGGCGAATACAGAGTTAACGCCGTTCTCCCTTGGCGTTATCGGGGATGTGGCGCTTGGGCTTGGTGGTCCCGGGTGGTGCATCCCGTCGGTTGGCGGGCGCGCCGGCGAAGTGTTCATCGGCTGGTCTCAGGGGCATGGAGAACGGCGTATTCATGCGATTTGTGACAGGCTCGGAGGCGGGTGGTTGGCCGGGACTGGGGGCGTTGTTGAAGTGGTAAAACGCGAAGGTGTTGTCTTTGCCTTTGCCGGTCGCCAGGTGATTCCTGTTGCTGTAGTGCTCGTTGCCGCATTCATCAAGGCTAGCCAGGGTTACCTCGATGCTGACTTGGGTCACTGAGCCATCCCCTGAAAGCCCATCGCTGTCAACGGCGTGGGTCTTGTCGCTGAGTTTCGCTGCGTTGGCGCAGCCAATCCTGCTGCTCGGATTATAGTGCATGCCGTCGACCGTGAGCAGCCAGTGGAACCCACTGATCTTCCTGCTCGCGAGGCGGCTCTGCGTGTCCAGGTACTCGATCAGCCCATGGGCAGCATTGGGGCAGAATTCGCCGTTGAGAAGTTTCTGAAGTGCGCTGTCGGCCAATTTATAGACCTCTGACGGATAGTGCGGCTGTCTGATCGCGCCATGCGGACCGAAGTGAAGGGGCACCTTGAGATGGCATGCCAGCGCCATGATTCGCGGAAGGAAGATCCCGTTTTCGCGGCGATTGACGTTGTAGCCGGTTGCATGGCAAATGGCTTCCCACAGATCTGTGTCGAGCTGTTCAGCGTCCCTTTCACCCTGTGACGCGCTGGATCCGGTGGAGCGCTTTGCCGTGCCCGAGAAGATTTCGCTTGAGAGCAGGTGGTGGGCTTCAATGCCACCGTGCTTGCCAATGTTGTTGGCCTCGCTGAGGTACCACGGGTGCTGCTTCTTATCGGTCCACATGTTGTCGCCGAGCTTGCTGCCATCGCCAACGGCATTGCCGTGGATCAGGGTGGCAGATGTGGCTGAGAGGCGTTCGATGTGGTGAAATGGGTCGTCAGGACCGATCGTTCCGCCGCAAAGGCAACACTTACCCTCACTTACCTCACGTTTACTTTCTATTGTGGTAACTTCGCCGGCTTTGATGGAGACAAAATGCTCCTTCGATTTCATCGGGGGGCATGCGATGACAAGTCT
>JAQIBG010000127.1 GCA_027859175.1 Planctomycetota bacterium
TCTAGACCGCATTCTGGCCTATCTGGCCGAACATCGCGAAGCCGACGCGGCAGTTCCTCTGATGGGTGATCTGCTCGCGACCACCCGCGACCGACTGGTGACGCTGATGGAAACCCTGCCACGCAACCTCGCCACCTGGCGCGGCGTTGAATCCGCAGTGCAGAACCTTGATGGCATGCTGGCCAAAGTGCGCGGAGCCCGAGCATGAGGCTCGCAACCGAAGACCTGGTCGGCGCCACCCTCGGACGCGTGCGCATTGACGCCCGGCTTGGCGAAGGCGCGGTTGGCACGGTCTACCGCGGACACCATACCACCCTCGGCCTCGACGTGGCAGTCAAGGTCCTCAAGAGCGACAATGCCGGCAGCGATCCGGAGTATCGCGAGCGCTTCCGCCGCGAAGCACGTCTCGCCGCACGCCTTGAGCACCCCGGCCTGGTACGCGTCATCGACTTCGGCGAGGAAGACGGCGTCCTGTATTTGGTAATGGACTTGGTCGACGGCTTCTCGCTCGATCGCTTCCTATCTCGCCGCAAAGACCCGATGACTGAGCTGACCGTGTTGAAGCTGTTGCTAGCGGTGGCCCTCGGCATGCAAACCGCTCACGGCGCCGGCATCATTCACCGTGACCTCAAACCAGCAAATATCCTGATCAGCCGCAAGGGCCAACTACGCGTCACCGATCTTGGCCTTGCGCGTGAAACCGGAATGCCAGGGCTGACCCGAGAAAAGGTCTCGGTTGGCTCGCCGGCTTACATGGCGCCCGAAAGCTTGAGCCAGGGCATGCCCAGCGACCACCGCATCGACATCTACGCGCTTGGCGTGATTGCGTACCAACTGGCGTTCCGCCACATGCCTTACACCGGCGACCTGCAGCAAACCATTCAAGGTCACCTAGGTGGCAACGCGCGCTGGGACCGCCCCACGGTGTGCAGCCGAGAATGCATTCGCATCATTAAAAAATTAATGGCCCATGCGGCCGAAGATCGCTACCAGTCTATGGCCGCGGCCGCGGCCGATCTACGCCGACTACTGCAAACGCGGCAACGCAAGGCGCGGCGCAAAGCAGGCGGCGGGGCCAGCGGCAGCAACAACAACGCAGGAACTGGCTCCAGCAGTGATTTCAGCGGCTTTGGCGCATTCCTCGAATCGCGTCTCGGCAGCTACACCTCAGAGCACGACGGGGGCCAAGTCATCCACACCACGCTGCGTGAGCGGGTCATGGTGTGGATACTGCTTACCGGCATCGCCGCAGTGATGACCGGCGGCTACCTCGTATTCGGCTGAGGGCTCACCAGCTCTGTTACCGCTCCCAGCGCAGCCCCAGAACCCGGCCCTCACCAGCAACCCATACCAAACCATCGGGCGCGAGCGCGAGATCGGCTGGGCGGCGCATGCCGAGGTCGGGCAGGGCGGCGGCATGAACCGTTACCGCGTTGGTACCAGAGAAGTCGATGGCTTGTAGATCATAGCGACGGCTATCGAGCACGTACAGCAAACCGGTGCGGTCGCAGGCCATGCCCACCGGGCCATAGAACTGGCCCAGTTCACGACCACGACCACCAGCGTTCGAAACGTGCTCACCACGCTTGCCGGCCTGATCGAGGCTGAATTTCATGACCTCGTAGCGGTCGGCGTCGTACACAAAGGCAGCGCTGCCATCGTCGGTAACCGCAATATGGATAGGCTCGTTGAGTTCGTCGCTGGCCCGGCCGCGCTCATAGCGACCAACGTTAAACAAAAATCCGCCCTGGGGATTGAACACCGCAAAGCGATGCAGGTCGGCATCAAGCACGTAACACCGGCCGGAGCCATCAACCGCCAAGGCAACCGGCTCTTCAAACTGGCCAGGGTTTTCGCCGCGTTGACCAAACACAAAGGGGCGCTCGTCGGTGCGCTCGAGATCGAACCGCATCACTGTGATCCGACGCGTATCAAGAACATAGAGATACTTGCCGTCGGCACTGGCGGTCATCGCACCAGGGCGCTCAAACGGGCCTCCGTAGCGTTCGGTGCCACCGAAACGCGCAGTCATCCAGCCCTCGGCGTCAAATGCTGAAATCAGCCCGGTGTCTTCATCGAGCCCAAATACGCGGCCGCGCCCATCGGCGGCGTAGCGATCGGCGGCCCACAAGCTGCCACCACGAACGCCAGCAAATTGGCCATCAGCTTGATAGCGCGCCACTAGGCCCTCTTCAGGATAGCTGACTAAAATATCACCGGTGCCATCAACCGCGATCGCGACCGGTGCCTCCAGATCGTCGAACCAGCCCTCATCAAACAGCGGGCGGAGCGCTTCGTTAGCAACCCCCTTGGGATTGAACACTTGAATCGTGCCGTCTTGCAGCAACACCAGCAGGCCACGCGCATGAACCACCAAATCTACCGGTGGATTCTCGCGATCGCCCTGAATCGCCCACGACCCAAGACGGCGATGGAAGCGGTCAAAACGTTGAATGCGGAAAGCCTCGGCATCCAAACAATATAATTCATCGGCCGGGCCAATCGCAATGCGCGTCAGATTGGTGAAAGAGTCCTCGGCTTCACCCGGACGTCCAAGACGCAGGCGGAAGTTGCCCTCGGGTTCGTAGACCTGCACGCCACCGCCGCGCTGATCGGCAACGTATACCGCACCGGTGCTGTCGAGCACTAAGTCGGTGGGCGTTTGAAACGCGCCAATTTGACGGCGCAATACGCCATCGTGCGCCAACACCATCACGCTGCGCTGACTGCCATCCAACACAAAGAGTTCAGCATTTCGCGGCACTACAGCCAAAGCACCCGACAGTCGCACACCATCTTGAACGGCGAGCTGATTAACTTCATTCCACCCGGCAGCGATGCGGTGCACCGTCTCCTCGCTCGACACACCCCACCAGGCGCCAATAGCGCCACGGTTGAGATTGTGCCAAGCCGGCACCTCGCGCCCGCCCTGATCGGCAAAGCCGACCAAGGTGCGCCGGCGCCATCCGTCACCGATCTCGGCGACAGTGACCGGCAAGTCCACATCGAGGCGTTGCCCGCGACGATCGGTCACCGTTGCGCGAACGGTGACGGTGCCGGCCACGGCCGGAGCCGTCCACCGCACTTCCGGGCGCACCGTGGTGCGGGCCCAGAGTCGGCCTTGGGCGCCAAGTGCGCCTTCGGTTGACCACACCACCGCCAAACGCCCGCCCTCGGGATCTTGCACCGGCACGCGCAGGGTCACCGTGCTCTGGGCCTCAACGGTTACTGCCTCAACGGCACCAGACAGCACAGGCGGCGCATCAGGGCTGGCCTCACCGGGCATCGGGACCACGTCAAACCCCGGTTCAAGGACCACGCCCTCGCCGGCCCAGGTCACGCGACCACGCAAGGTCGTGCCAGACACCTCGAGGATCTGCGCCTTCGCCACCAGCTTGCGCTGTTCGATGGTGACCTCACCAGTCAGCGGATGTTTGGTCACGCTGCCCGGTCCATAAATCGCTACCATATCGTCTGGCAACAAGGTGCTGGGGGCATCGAAGCCCACCACCACAGCGCCATCAACCGATTGCACCAGGGTTCCTAGAGGGAGGTCTTCGGCGGCCGCACAGGCCAAGGCGACACCGATCAAAACCGTCAGACGGAGACTGCGGATCATGCGACTCAACTCGCTTTCCTAATTACTTGGATAAACGTTCCACACCAATGATGCGCCAACCCGCCGGGCCACGCTCCATCTGGTAGCGATAATTCAGCATAGCCTCGGGGGCCACCGTCATCGCCACCTGCACCAACACCTCAACAGAAGCGGCGTCGCCATCGAGCGCGATGCCTTGCACCTGGTGCTCGATAGCCAAACCATCTTGACCGATCAGGCCATCAATTGCCTTGGCATGCGCGGCGTCTGACACCAGCGCTGCGATCTTATCGCGCTCACCGGCGAGAATCGCAGCATCCAGGAGCCGCAAGCTGCTGGCCACGGCCAATTCAGCACGGCGACCGTGAATCTCAGCACGCAGGGCTGCCACCTGCGGCGTCTCGGCACCCGCCAGTTCAGCAAAAGCTGCCAGGGCCTTATCGGCCGCCATAAAATCAGGTTCGGGAGCAGCCAACACATCGCGCACTGCTTGTTCCCGCTCAGCCAAGCGAGCCGCCTTGGCGTTCTGCTCCAAGCGCGAGGCCGCGAGACGTTCGCTGGCTCGCTGCCAAGGCAAGCGCTCGCCATCGTGGGCCTTAATCGCCTCCAATGCGGCACGCGCGGCAACCAAGTCTTTGTCGCGCAAAGCGCGATCAAAGCGCAGCACCTGACGCTCCAGCGCCACCTGATGCTCAAGGCGCTCGATCTGAGGATTACTCGCCTCGGTGGCACGCAAATCCTGCAGGGCGGCCTCGGCCGCTGCGAAGTCTTGACTGGTCAGGGCACGCTCCACGGCCTGCACCAACTCTGCACTGCGAATACGAGCCTGACGCGGGCCGGCCAAGTCACCGAAGCGCGTGATCGCAGCGAGTTCATCGATCTGCCGTCGAGCCTTCGCCAGATCACCAGCAGAAATAGCTTCGCCAATCTGTTTACACAGACCAACCGCCTTGAGACCTTCGCCCGCAGCCGCGTTCTCAAAGCGCTCAAAAGCGTCAAAGAAAGATTGCCGTGCGGTATCGAGATCGTCCCGGGCCAGCGCGTCGCTAGCAGTGCTCAACAACTGCCCCACAGCGCGAGCATCCTGGGTCAAAGTCTCGAGTCGATCACGCTCGGTGTCTGGTAAGCCCGCTACATTGACCCCTGCCAAGGCGGTCATTGCGTCTTGCGGGCGACCATCAGCCAGCGCCGCCCTGGCCGACGCCATTACACCACGCGCCTGCTGCAGGGCCTCAATCTGACCCCGCAACTCAACGATAGCCGCATGATCGGCATCGAACGCCGCCAAGCGTTCGAGCGCTGAAGCAGCCTCAACAGCGTCACCACTGGCAATCGTGTCCCGCACCTCGGCCACCAAAACCTCGCCCTGCGCAAGTGCTGCATCACGGGCGATGCCCTGCCACGCTGGGCCGAGGTCGCCCGCTGCCCGCTGCTTCGCAAGCATGGCTTCTAAAGCCGCGAAGTCGCCCTCGCTGAGCAAGCGTTGTGCGCGCTCCAACTCAGTCGTATCGAGGCTGCCGGAGCTGAGGCCGGTATCGGTTACAGTAGCCGCACCGGGGTCGCCAAACCACTGGCTGCCATAGCGGTTGTAGGCCACCCAACCACCAACCGCGACTGCCGCGACTGCCGCCAGGCTGACCACGAAACCAAGCCCACTGCTCTTCTTCTTTTCGCGCTTGAACTCGTTGGTTTTGACAATGGTGGCGCCGGTGCGTAACTGCGACGGGTGGAGCAAAGCGGTAGCGGGTTCGCGCCCCTCGAGAATTGCGTCCAAATCGGCGATCAACTCGTGGGCATTGGGGTAGCGATCTTCCTTTTCCTTCTGCATGCACTTGAGCACCACCGCCTGGAAACGCTCGGGGATCGACGGGTTGATCTCCTTCGGCGGCTTGGGTTCAGCATGCAGATGCTGGTAGATAATCGCCGACGGGTCGTCGCCGGTGAACGGCAAGCGCCCGGTCAGTAATTCGTAGAATACAACGCCAAGCGCGTAGATGTCGGTGCGATGATCAATGTCGTCACCGCGCCCCTGCTCAGGCGAGAAGTAGGTCACGGTACCCATCACCGTACCGGCCATGGTCAAGCCATGCTCGGACTTGGTCATCTTCACCAAACCAAAGTCCATTATCTTCAGGCGCAGGTCTTCGGTCACCATCATGTTCGATGGCTTGATGTCGCGATGAACGATGCCGCAATCACCAGCTGCCGCCAAACCGCGAGCAGCCTGGAGCACTAAGTCGAGCGCTTGGTTCACCGTGGGCCTAAATCCACTCTTCACTCGCTCTGAGAGATCCTTGCCGGCAACGTACTCCATCGCGAAGAACAACGAGCCCTCATGCTCACCGGCCGCGAAAACTTGAATCACGTGGGGCGAGGCGATCTGCGCAACCGAGCGCGCCTCAAGCACGAAGCGCCGTCGGAAGTCTTCGTTGCCGCCAAGGTGCTGAGGCAAAACCTTGATCGCCACCGGCCGATCGAGACTGCGCTGGGTGGCCAAGTACACCGAGCCCATGCCGCCACGCCCGAGGAGCTTGCCGAACTCGTAGTCGCCCCACACCACACCGGGCGCTGGGCCGTCACTCGAACTGGCTGCCCCTGCCGGGGCTGCGCCGCTAGCGGCCTGGGTTGCCGCGGTAACGTCGGCGTCGAAACCGGCCTGGGTTGCCAGGGTCATATCAATGCCCTGCGGCGGGGTCTTGATGGTCCTGGCCAAAGGGTCATTCAGGTCGGCAACCAGGGTCGGCTGTTCGCCGTCTTGAGCACTTGCGGCCGCATTGGGCAGCGTGGCTCGAGTGACGTCGTCTGCACCGGTGCTGGTAACCACCGTATCGTCGACAGGCCGCACTGGGCTAATGCCTGGATTGGTGACCAAGGTGTCATCGTTTTGCCCACCACCAGACGCCTTGGCTGGCGGCTGCGGATCTGGCTGCTGTGAATCGGTTTGCTCGTCTGACGACATGGTTAATGCACTTTGACCACCGGGACCTGCCGGTCAACGCACGTGCGGGAGGCCAGATTCAGACCGCCGGGGGCCAGACTCGGCCACCCAGCCCATTGACCCCCCCGGCGCGCATCCTAGAACCGTGCCCCCGTTCTGCCCAACCATCGGTTGTGGCAGCGCCCCGTATGTGCCCCGCCGTAGGCAGGAATCGACCCTCATGGCCAAGACCACTCCTGAAGATCTGATGCGCATCTGCGAGGCCCTCGAAGTTCGCTACGGACAGCGTAAGCAGACCGAATTCAACGACTTCATCGAGTCGCTGATATACCAGATCCTCGAACTCGCGACCCCCGAGCGCACCGCCCGCGACGCCCTCAAGCGCATTCGTGAGGAACATGTCGACTGGAACGACATGCGGGTCGCCACGGTCCGCGAGATCCATGACATCCTCGGCACGCGCTACCCGCGCTGCCGCGAGAAGGCCGAAGACCTGTCAAGCCTGCTGGCCGACCTGTACACCGCGTTCCGCCGCATGGACCTGTGCGACATGGCCCGCACCCCCGAGGGCATCGAAACCCTCCGGGCCCTGCCTGACACCACCCTGATCCGTGAAGACATGGTCGAGCGGGCCCTGCTGGTGGTGTGCCACGTGCACACCTTCCCTTGCGACGAAGAGCAGTTCGAGTTGCTCAAGTACCTGGGTGGCGTCCCCAAGAATGCCGAGCTCGAGACCCATCGCGCGGTGGTTGAAGAACTCCTCGACGGCGAGCAGATGATCCGCCTGGCGCGCGGCCTGCGCGAGCATGCCGACCTGCTGTACCAAGCCGAGGAAGACGACCCCCAGCCGATCAACTACGGCTGGGATCAGCCCGATCCGCTAGCGAAGAAGGCTGCCGCGAAGAAGAAAGCGGCCCCCAAGAAGTAGTCTCCTGGGCGGATTTCCGCCGCTAGCAAGCTGTTGCGCGTCATCGTGCCTGCCAGCGACTTTGATGGTCGCTCTGCCAGGATTCCTTGAGCCGACTGGACCCCCTTCACCCCAGCAGACTGTGTGACAGCAGCCTGCTAGCTACTCGGAGCTGCGCGCATGGCCGGTCATAGCCATTGGGCCAACATCAAGCACAAGAAGGCCGCCAACGACGCCCGTAAGGCCAAGGTCATCACCCAGATGGGCCGCCTGATCAAGGGCGCGATCCAAGTTGGTGGCCCTGACGTAGACATGAATCCGCGTCTGCGCCTGGCGATCCAGAAGGCCAAAGCGCAGAACATGACCAACGACGCGATCGATCGCATCATCGCCAAGGCTAAGGGCCAGGCCGGTGGCGCCGCGATGGAAGAGCTGGTGTACGAGGGCTATGGCGCCGGTGGCGTTGCGGTGGTGGTGGAATCCATGACCGACAACCGCAATCGCACCGCACCCGAGATTCGCAAGCTGTTCGAGCGCGGCGGCGGTTCGATGGGCGCGCCCGGCTGCGTAGCTTGGCAGTTTCATGACAAGGCCGTGTTCGTGGTTGCCGACAGCACCGAAGACGCCGTCCTGGAGGCCCTGTTGCTGGCCGACTGCGACGCTGAAGACATCACCCCCGACGACGACGGCAGCGTGGAAATCGTGGCCCAGAGCGACCAATACGAAGCCATCGCCACCGCCCTCGGCAAAGCCGGCCTCAGCATTGACCGCAGCGATCTCACCAAGATCCCCGACAACGACGTCGAAGTGACCGACCTGGAGGTCGCCGAGCGCATCCAGCGCCTGCTTGATCACCTGGAAGACCACGAAGACGTCACTGGCGTTCATACCAATTTCGCCCCCAGCCCAGAGATCGCCGAGCAGTTGTAAGCCGCTCTGCAGCCTGATTCTTAGGTCTAAAACGACCCACCTTCAACACCCCCGTGACCGCAAAGTCACAAAAGGCTCTTGCACTTCCTCCCTGCCCAATAGCCTTCCGCCCCCTCGCCCAGAGGAAGGACTGTAACCATGAAGATCCGCCGCCGTGTCCGTCTCGACCACCGCCTCGCCCTGCAGAAGCAGACCCGCGATCGCAACGGCATCCGTAAGCGCGAGGAGCGCGACCGTCGCGACGCTCGCATCGCAGCCGTGATCAAGGCCAACCCTGAAGGCCCGTTCACGCCCGCCGTTGCCAGCTGGATTGCCGACAAGCTCGGTAAGCCGGCCGCCAAGGCAACCAAGGAAGACATCCTCGGCCTCGCTGGCTGAGAGAGCGCTCGTTTTGAGCTTAGCGGAAGGCGGCCCCTGTGGCCGCCTTCTTGCGTTTAGGCCTCTGGGGCCCTGGGTCCTGGGTCCTGGAACGCCTGCAAGCAGGCTTAGACGCGGGGCTCCCCGCCCCGATACCCCGCCACATGCCTGTATACGAGGGCTGTCCCCACGACCCAAGCGCCGCTAGGCGCGTACAGGACCCATACCACTTTCAGGTCCTGGGTCCTGGAACGCCTGCAAGCAGGCTTAGACGCGGGGCTCCCCGCCCCGATACCCCGCCACATGCCTGTATACGAGGGCTGTCCCCACGACCCAAGCGCCGCCAGGCGCGTACCAGGACCTAGGACCCATACCACCCAAGCGCCGCCAGGCGCGTACCAGGACCTAGGACCCATACCACCCAAGCGCCGCCAAGCGCGTACCAGGCCCCAGGAACCCGCTCCTCAGCGAATCCGCTCCAGATTATCCCAATCCACCGCCCGCCCCTGCTTCATACCCTGGTACAGGGCGCGCAGCGTGGCCAGCGGTAGGCGGAAGCGCTCGGCCTCATTGGCGAGATAGAGTACCAGATCCTCGCCGCTGCCCTCGGCCCGGGCCAGCCACAGGCTGGATCGGTCGAAATAGCGCAGCATGCGCTCGAGAATGTCGCGGTCGCCGGGGGCGATCCGGTCGCCCAATTGGGCCAAAGCCCGCTCACTAAGATCTGCCACAGCCCTGAATCGTGCGTCTGATGCATGGCACACAAGTCAAGACGCTGCAAATGCCGCCAGCACCGGCATTTCCCTCTTCACAGCGGGGTCCTGACTCCAAGCATGCCCACTCGAACCGGGCGCCTCGGCGCCCATCCCCACGATTACAGGAACACACATGTACATCGAAGACGTCAAAGCTCGGCAGATCCTCGACAGCCGCGGCAACCCCACCGTCGAAGTCGACATCCTCCTCGAAGATGGCTCCATTGGCCGCGCTGCGGTCCCCTCTGGTGCCTCCACCGGCATCTACGAAGCCGTTGAGCTGCGCGATGGCGACAAGAGCGCCTACCTCGGCAAGGGCGTGCTCAAGGCCGTTGCCAACGTCAACGATCGCATCGGCCCCGAGCTGATCGGCCTCGACGCCGCCGAACAGCGCGCGATCGACCGCATGATGATCGACATGGACGGCACCGACAACAAGGCTGAGCTCGGCGCCAACGCCACCCTCGCCGTGTCGATGGCCGTGGCCAAGGCCGCTGCCGAAGCCCACGCCCTGCCCCTGTACAAGTACCTGGGCGGCCCCAACGCGCGCCAGCTGCCGGTGCCGATGGCCAACATCCTCAACGGTGGCAAGCACGCCGACAACAAGATCGACTTCCAAGAGTTCATGGTCATGCCGATCGGCGCGTCCAGCTTCTCGGAAGGCATCCGCCAAGTCTGCGAGGTATTCCACACCCTCAAGTCGGTGCTGAAGAAGGCCGGCAAGAACACCAACGTTGGTGACGAAGGCGGCTTCGCCCCCGACATCGACAACGAAGAAGCCCTCAAGTTCATCATGGAAGCGATCGACAAGGCCGGCTACTCGGCTGGTCTCGATAAGGACTTCGCCATCGCCCTCGACTGCGCCTCCTCGGAGCTGTTCGACGAAGGCGACAAGAAGGGCTACAAGTTCTGGAAGTCCAACCCCGACAAGCTGTTCTCGGCCGAAGAGATGGTTGGCATCTACAAAGACTGGTGCAGCAAGTACCCGATCATCTCGATCGAAGACGCCCTCGACCAAGACGACTGGGATGGCTACGTGAAGATGACCCAGGAGCTCGGCGACAAGGTTCAGCTGGTTGGCGACGACTTCTTCGTCACCAACCCGGTGCGCCTCGAGAAGGGCATCAGCATGGGCGCCTGCAACTCGATCCTGATCAAGGTCAACCAGATCGGCACCCTGTCAGAAACCTTCGACGCCATCGAAATGGCCAAGCGCGCCGGCTACACCTGCGTGCTGTCGCATCGCTCGGGTGAAACCGAAGACGCCACCATCGCCGACATCGCCGTGGCCACCAACGCCGGTCAGATCAAGACCGGCTCGGCCTCGCGCTCGGACCGTATGGCCAAGTACAACCAGCTGCTGCGCATCGAAGAGATGCTGGGCGACGACGCCCTGTACGCTGGCCTCAAGAGCTTCTACAACCTGTAGACCGCCGCTTCGGCAGCTCGAATATGCGACCCACGCCATCAGGCGTGGGTCGTTTTTTATGCAAAACCTAACCTTGTATCGGATACAGAAGGCACACGATCTGATTATCTTCATCCGTTAGTCCACATTTTAGCCGCACCTGCCCCATGCCCGAACGCCACGTTCTCATTGTTGATGATGACCCCGAGTTTGCCCGAAACATGGCACGGGTTCTTAAGCAGGCTGACCTAGACTCGCAGTTTGCGTCCTGCCTGAGTGGCGCCCGCGACGCCTTAGACAAACAGAACTTCGGCACGGTGCTGCTCGATCTCAACCTCGGCCTGGAGAATGGTTTCGATCTCCTCGAGCACATCGGCGCCGAGGCAAGTGCACCGGCTGTCATCATGCTCACTGGGGCCACCAGCCCCAAGCTGGCGCACGAAGCGATCCGCCACGGCGCCACCGCCTTTCTGACCAAACCGGTCAGCGGCGACCAACTGGTTGTAGCCATCCACGCAGCCCTGGAAACGCGGCGGATCCGGCTTGAGAACCGCAATCTCCGCGCAGCGCTGCAGCGCGACCGCACCGAGGCCGGCCCGGTGGTAGCGGCCTCGCCAGCGATGCGCGAAGTCTTGGCCGAAGCGCGCGCGGTCGCTGAGATTAACGCACCGGTTCTCATTGAAGGGGAAACCGGGGTCGGCAAGGAAGTCGTCGCCAGCTACATCCACCGCCTCAGCCCACGGCAGAACGGCCCTTTCACCGCAGTCAACTGCGGGGCCCTGCCCGAAACCCTGGTTGACGATGAGTTTTTCGGCCACGAAGCCGGCGCCTTCACTGGCGCCAATGAAAGCCGACCAGGCCTGATTGAAGTCAGCGACGGCGGCACCCTCCTGCTCGATGAAATCGGTGACATCACCGCGCCGGCCCAGATTCGCCTGCTGCGGGTGCTCGAGCAACGCCGCGTGCGCCGCATTGGCGCCAGCCACGAAATCCCGGTCGACGTGCGCATCCTCGCCGCCACCCACCGCAGCCTCGAAGCTGAGGTCGAGACTGGGCGCTTTCGGGCCGACCTATTCCACCGCTTGATGGTCATCAGGCTTCGGGTGCCGGCCCTGCGCGAGCGCATTGACGACATTATTCCCCTCGCCGAGTACTTCCTCGATCGGCTCGCCAGCGAGCGCGACGCCTGCATTGCCCTCGGAGAAGATACCCACGGCCTGTTACGACATTACCACTGGCACGGCAACGTGCGCGAACTGCGTAACGTTATCGAGCGCGCCTGGTTTACCGCACGCCGCAGTGAAGCCGGCACCATCCACCTCAAGCACCTGCGCTTCCTCCAAGCCAGCCAGACCTCGGCTGCCAATCTCGCGATTCCCGCCAGCTCCCGATGGCCGCTAGCAGACGGCGAACGCGTGTTGCCCCTAAGCGAGGTCGACCTCAAACAGACCGCGGCGGTGCTAGCCCAAACCGAGGGCCGCCGCCGCGACGCAGCGGTCTTGCTGGGCATCTCCGAACGCAGCCTGTACCGACGCATCAACGAGCATCCCGACCTGCAAGGGCTCGGCTGACCGCGGCTGCCACACTGGCAGCTCTGACGCCCATGTCATGACAGAGTGGCAGGCGAGTAGGCCTACCAAACCGATCAAACGCTGTAAGTCCTTTACTACAAGCCTATGCGCTGGCGACGCGCGCTTGGCACGAATGCTGCCAGAGATCAGACCCACACAGGACTGGTCAATGGACGCACGTCACCACCTGATTGAACTGAGCGAGGCCATGGCAGCCGATGCGGTTGCCGTATCGTGGACCGACCTCACCACGTGGATGCCGCTGTACCCACACTGCGACGCCCTGGCCCAACTCCCCGGCGACGACGAGATCGCCGCCTGTTGTCACGATCTGGGCAATGCCTGCCGCGCCTGGCTCGATGGCCTGATGGAGCACCAACCCGAAGACATCGAGTCTGCCGCTGCTAGCCTTCACGGCTTAGTGGCAGGCCTCCAACTAATGGCCCACGGCGAGGAACCGCAGGGAGTGACCTGGTGTGAGCCCTTCGCCCAAGTGGTGGCCGCCGGCAAGCGCTCGACCACCACGCTTGGCATTCCCAGCTTCATCGACCCAGAACTTGTGTGCGAATTCCTGACTCGGCTACCGTCCACCTGTGACGACATCGAAGGCCACTTGATGCGGCACGAGCAAACCGCCAATCAGGCGGCGCGCGACGAAGCCCGAGGCTTGATTCACACCATCAAGGGCGAAAGCGGCGCCCTGTGCATGGCCCCGCTGGAAGAACTCACCCACGCCATGGAGGAGGCCCTCCTGGCCAAAGACAGCCGCTGCGATGCTCTACTCGCTGCAGTCGACTGGATACGTGCCTACGGCGCCTTTGCTGCGGGTGACCGACCTGGAGCACCATCTGGCCTTGACGACCTGCACGACCGCCTAGCCGGAATTGAGATCAAGCGCCCGCAAGACGGCGGTGACCTGACCCCAAGCGACATCATCCCGATACCCGAGGGCGCCACCGGGCCGGCCGCCGAACCCAGCTCGCTCGAACTCAGCCGTGATACCGAAGAACTCGCCGAGTTCCTTGGTGAAGCCAAGGAGCACCTCGAAGCCGCCGACCGTCACCTGCTCGAGCTCGAAGGTGGCAGCGGCAGCGATGAAACCCTCAACGCCCTGTTCCGATCATTTCATACCCTCAAAGGCTTAGCCGGCTTCTTTGGCGCGAACGTCATCCAACGCGTCGCCCACGAATCCGAGAACCTGCTCGACCGTGCGCGCCAACACGAGCTTGAATTCAGCGGCGCCGCAATCGATGTGATCTTCGATGCGGTCGACGTGATTCGGCAACAAATCCAAACCCTCACCGATTACGTCGAGAAGGGTACCCAGCCGGGAAGTAGCACCGAATCCGGATCCCTGATCGCTCGCATCGAAGCCGTCATGCGTGGCGACAGCCACACCGCGATCGTTCGTGCCAGCGCCAAGGAACTCACCCAAACCATCGTGTCGGGCGGACTCGCCACTCGGAGTCAAATCACCAGGGCACTCGAGAAGCAAGGCATCAGCTCTGACGACGCAGACGCTGAAACCGTCGCCAAAGCCCTGGTTGACGCCGGCGTGGCCTCAGCGCGCGAGGTGGCGGGCGCGATGCGCTCCGCCCGTCAAACCAAAACACCGAAGCTCCGGGAAGCAGTCAAGGTTGACGCCGAACGCCTCGACCGCCTCGTTGACCTCTCCGGCGAGTTGGTCATCGGCGCCTCCATGATCACCCACGATGAGGAGATGCTGCACGCACTTGGCGACCAGAGTGGTCGACTCACTGCACTTGATAAACTGGTGCGCGAACTGCAAGAACTCGCCACTGGCCTGCGCTTGGTGCCAGTCCACCAAACCTTCCAGCGCATGGCGCGCATGGTGCGTGATCTGTCGCGCAAGCTCAATAAGCCGCTTGAATTCCATATGTCGGGTGAAGACACCGAACTCGACAAGAGCGTGGTCGATGCAATTGGCGACCCCCTGGTGCACATGGTCCGCAATGCCGTAGACCACGGCCTGGAAGCCACGCCCGAAGAGCGCGAACGCGCTGGCAAACCGCGCGCCGGACACATCAAACTGCGCGCCAGCCACCGCGGCGGCAGCATCTACATTGAAATCCAAGACGACGGTCGCGGGCTCGATCGCGACACCATCCTGGCCAAAGCCCGCGCCAATAACATGCTCAGCGATGACAGCGAACTCGCCGATCGCGAGGTGTGGAACCTGATTTTCGAACCAGGCTTCTCCACCGCCAAAAATGTCAGCGAAGTTTCTGGCCGCGGCGTTGGCATGGACGTGGTCCGCCGCTCTATTCAAAGCCTGCGCGGCCAAGTTGACATCACCAGCACGCCCGGGCACGGCACCTTGTTCACGATTCGCCTACCGCTGACCATGGCCGTTATCGATGGCATGGTCGTGGGCACCGGCACCGAGCGCTACATCATCCCGACCCTCTCCATCGTCAGTTCGTTGCGACCCAAACCCGAAGATATTTCCAGCGTCACCGGTCGCGGCGAAATGCTGCGCTGGCACGAATCACTGATCCCCGTGTTTCGGCTGCATGAATTGTTCGACATCCCCGGCGCTATCGTTGATCCATGCCAAGGCCTGATCGTCATCGCCGAATCAGAAGACCAACGCTACGGCTTGCTGGTCGATGAACTCTTGGGCCAGCAACAAGTCGTGATCAAAAGTCTCGGCGCCGCATTACGCAAGCAACCAGGGCTGTCTGGCGGCGCGATCCTACCTGACGGAAACGTCGGACTGATTGTCGACATCATCGAACTCGCACACCTGGCCACTCGTTCGCAACGACATATAGCCGCAGGAGCACCCGCATGAGCACCACGCCAAGCCCAGGAGTCGCTGGCAAATACCTAACCTTCCGCCTCGGCGCCGAAGACTACGGGCTGCAAATCCTCAAGGTTCAGGAGATCCTCGGCTTGATGCCGGTTACCCGCGTACCGCGCACCCCGAGTTTCATCCGCGGCGTGGTCAATCTGCGCGGCAAGGTCATCCCGGTGGTCAGCCTGCGCGCATCATTTCAACTCGAAGCGCGCGACGACAGCGATCACACCTGCATCGTCGTGGTGCAAGTTGAGCGCGATGGCGATCCGGTGGTGATGGGCGTCATCGTAGATGAGGTCTGCGAAGTGGTTGACATCGCAGGCGATGCGATCGAACCAGCACCCTCCTTCGGCAGCCAAGTCGACACCAGCTTCATTCTCGGCATGGGTAAACTCGGCGAACGCGTTGTCGCCCTACTCGACATCGACCACGTGTTGCGCCCACATGATATTCAAACCGTCGCCGAAGCCGCCGACTGACCCTTACCAACGCCTACCCCTCACATCGACCAGATTGGAGGCCCCATGGCCCTCGGACTCACCCCAAAAATTATTAGCGGCTTCCTCATGACCGCCGCCATCACCCTCATCGTTGGTTCGATGGGCATGTGGAGCGTGTCGAACCTTGGCTTACATCTGCATGAAGCGAATGAGGTCCGTCTGCCCAGCATCGACCAACTCCACGCAGCGAGCACCGAGTTAGAGCAACTAGCCAAGGCCCAACACACGCTGTTGGTACCCACACTCACCAGCTCTGAACGAGCAGCCCAAGTTAAAGAATTCCACGATGCACGCGAGCACTACATAACCGCACTTGAGGCGTACGGTAAACACGAACGCGGGTCGAAGGAAGCCGCCTTATACGCCGATTTCAAAACGGCCGTCGGCGATTGGGCCAAAGCCAACGATGTGTTTTTCGAGGCCCACGATAAACTGGTCCAAACAGGTATCGATAACCCAACCGACCTCATGCGGCAATTGCAACAATTTCGCGGCGATCATTACCAACTGGTGATCGAGCTCACTGATACGATGAAGAAAGGGCAAGCCCTCGGCTATGGCACCGACAGCGCTAAGTGCAACTTAGGCAAGTGGCTTGCAGGTCATACCAGCAACAACCCAATCATGGCGCGCCACATTGACGATCTCCACGGCACGCACGACACTTTCCATGAGCACGTCAAAGAGATCAACGGGCTGATCACGCAAGGCAAACTTGCCGAAGCCGAGCATGAACTCCACGGTGACATGGAAATAGCCATGGATGCCACCTTTGAGACCATGACCAAAATGCGCGGCGTCGCCGAATCCGCGATGAATGATTTTGATGCCATGCAGACCCAGGCCCTCGGCCCATGTCGCACACTGCAAGGCACCGCCCTCGACAAACTCGGACTCGTTATCGAAGAAAACCGCCAACTGGCCCATGTCGCTAGCACCGAAGGCGACGACATGGTGCGCTTCAGTACCATCGTCAGCCTCATCGGCATGATTGGCGGCACGATTACGGCCATTGCCTTCGGTGTCATCCTGGCCTTAAGTATCAGCCGTCCGATTCGCCGCGTCATTTCCGGCCTTGATGCGGCCTCGAGCCAAGTGCAAGGGGCATCGGGCCAAGTGTCAGACTCGAGCCAGCAAATGGCCCAGGGCGCGTCGGAACAAGCCTCGAGCCTGGAAGAAGTCAGTGCCAGTCTTGAGGAAATGGCGTCCATGACCCGCGCCAATGCCGATAATGCCGGTCAAGCCAATGGCATGGCCGAAGAGGCCCGCGGTTCGGTTGAGCAAGGCCGCAGCGCCGTAGTCCGGATGTCTGACACTATGGGCCAGATCAAAACCAGCGCCGACCAAACCGCCCGCATCATCAAAACCATCGACGAGATCGCCTTCCAGACCAACCTACTGGCCCTCAATGCCGCCGTCGAGGCGGCCCGTGCCGGCGAAGCCGGCAAGGGCTTCGCGGTGGTGGCCGAAGAAGTGCGCAACCTCGCGCAACG
>JAQIBG010000139.1 GCA_027859175.1 Planctomycetota bacterium
CTGTCGCAGGCCGTCCCACGGCGGTGTGGCTAGGGCATCAACTGCCGGTGTGGCTTGCGGGTCGACGCGCCACAGTTGCGAGCCGTCGTCAGCGCGGTTGCAGCGGCTGAGCACGGCGCTCCACGCCGCGGCGTAGGTGGCGGCGTTCATGCTGCTGGGAGTGGCGGAGTCGGGCTTGGGGCCTATCGCGCCGATTGCGAGATAGGCCTGGGCACTGGTGCCGTAATACGCGTGCACCTTCTTCCATTGATCAGTGAAGTCTTGGCTTGGATAAGCGCGTTCGCCGGGGCCATGCGCCCACGGCCAGCGCGTGCCACTGGCGGTGCTGGCCGGGCCATACTGATAGAGCGCGGTGCCAATCAGCAGCGGGTTGCCCCAGGGGTCGTTCCAGGCTTGGTGCGGACCGCGATCGGTGGTGACCGCGGCGAGACTGGGCGCGATCTCGCATCCTAGGATCAGGGCAGCGGTCCATTGCGCGCTACTGTCATCGAGGCCAAAGCTGATTGGCTCGGCCTCGGTCAGTAATTTTAAGTCCCAGCGGCTGTGGCCGTTGTCATAGGTGTAGGCGTTTTGCTGGTCGAAGCGCGCGCTGGGTCGACCGAGGGGGAAGCGCAGTTCCCAGGGGTTCTGATAGGTGAAGAAGGCGCCGGCGGTGACGCCGAGTGTACCGCGCAGCAGTGGGTCGGTGCTGTTCAGGTTCCAGCTGAGACCGTGGGCGCCGGAGTTGGTGGTGCGCAGCACCCAATTGGCGGCGCTCTGCTCGCTGCCCGCGGCACCCAGCAGAGCACGGCGCAGGTTCTCGATCCGGTTGCTGCAATCGACCCAGCGAGCCTTGCGGCGCACCATGCCGGCGACCGGAATCAACAGGCCGGCGAGCACAATGATGATGCCGATGGCGACCAAGAGTTCGATCAGACTGAAGCCGCGTTTCATGGCTGTGCTTCTAGAAGGGCCGTGATGTTGTCATCGTCGCCCCGTCGGTCGTCACCGATGGCCGTGGTGGCGCTGGTGACGTCGTTGTAGACGCTGGCTGCGGCGGCTTCCACGCTAGCGTCGATCTGTCCGTTGGCGCCAGGATGCCAGCGAAACACGGTGTCGGGTCCGGCGCTTTGGATTCGTAGGCGCGCGCCGCGTTCGGCGTTGGTGATAAGTAGTTCGGTGCCCCAGGCGTCGTACAGGGCCACGCCGGGCAGGCGATAGGGCTTCCAGCTGCCGGCATCGAGCATGCTATGCGCTTGCCAGGTGGGTGAACTGGAGCCATCGCTGAGTACGCGGTTGTCGTACAGCGGGGTTGAGTAGCTGGGGTCGGGGGCGTGCCAGGCGCCGAGTTCGCTCAGTTCAGCCACGAAGGCGCCGCACAGGTCGGTGAGTATCCGGCCTTGGTCTTCAGGGCTAGCGTCGCCTTCAATAATGACGCTGCAGGCATCGATGGCGTCGTTTGGGGTCTGCCCTTGGCTGATCAGGCTCGATACACGGCTCGCGATCTGGGTATCGTTACCAACCATGCGCCGCTTCCGGGTGACCAACTGTTGCGGTGCGCCGAGGATGCCGATGTCGCGCCGGGGCACGAGAAACAGGGTCGCGAAGCGGCTTTCGGCGTGGAGATCGGTGCCGAGGATAAGCCGGCTGCGCAGCGATGCCGGGAACAGGGTGGGGTTTTCGATGCCTTCGTAGGCACCGTCTGGCCCGATGATGCTTGTGATCGTATCGCGGCGGCGAAAGGCCGGGCGGCCTGCGGAGCCAGCCAGCGAGCCGGCCAGGGGGTGTTCGGTGGCTTCGGGCGCGCCGCGCCCTTCGCTGATCGCCACGCCCACAGCTTGTTGAATCAACCCGATGATGGCTTCGGTGCGCACCTGCTTGGTGCGGTCCATCAAGGTTTGGGCGCCAATCAGGATCAGGGCTGCGAGGGCCCCGATGATGGCGATAACCACCAGCAACTCGACCAAGCTGAAACCACGACGGAGCCCTACCATTGCGGCGGCTCGCGATCGAGGCTTTGCAGCCATAGGAAGCTGCCGAAGGGGAGCGGAACGGGTGCGGTAACCATGTCGACTTCGTCTTCGAAACGCACGACGGTGTTGTTGTCGAGTCGGTTATAGTCGAACAGAACGGGGTTGGGCGAGCCCTTTTGCTGGTTCGGTCGCTCGAGCTTGTCGGCGTGGGGGCTGGGGTTGAAAGACAGAGCGCCGTGCGGCGCCAAATTCTGTTGGGTATACGCGGTCCATTCGGTGCGGTACCACAGGATCGTTTCCGACCGGCGCAAGTCCCAGAACGCGGCTTCGCTGCCGAATAGGGCGCTGGCATTGGCGGCAGTGACGTCGGTCCAATTGCGGAAGCCCATGGTGCCACCGGCGCCGCAGGTAATGACGAACACTGATCCGTTGGGTGGCCGAGTGCCATCGCCGTTGAGGTTGGTGGTGTCGTACCAGGGGCTGCCGTTGCCATCGTGATCACTTGCTGTTTCGCGGTAGACGCGAAACCAAGTGCGGCGCGCGGTGCCGGAGCGTGGCGTGGGGTCGCCGGTATGGAAACCGACTGTGGTGGTATCGAGTGGCAGCGGATCGGCTCGTCGTAGCGCGGCAAGTTTCCAGGTGCCGCCGGCATATTGGGTGTTTCTTTGGTGATGCCAGCCGCCGAGTTTCCAGGCGCCACTGGTCACACTGCCGTCGGGCAGGTACGCGTTGCCACGGCTGGTAATTGTGCGGCCGGTGCCGTTAAAATAAAATCCGCCCTCGGGTGGCACGAGTCTGTCGTCGAGATAGATGCGACGCTGATTCGGCATCTGGTGAATCGCAAGGGGTACCCGCGTTGCAACGTGGAGGTCCATGCGCACGGTGGAGCCAAGGTCGGGCCAGGCGCCGCTGCCGCGACCGATGCGATACGTGCTGTCGCCGGTGGCCAGGCTCAGTCCGGCTTCCTGCGGTTCGGCAATGCGGGCGCCGCTTGCGTTGAGGGTCACCCGGGGGATCGGGCCGATCGCGCCATTGCGGATGTCGTTCCAGCCCATGGTTTCAATGGCGAAGTGATTCGGCAGCGCATTGGCGAGGGCGTTGGACACGCTCGATGAGGTATTGGCCGGGTCGACGGTTGACCAACCGATGCGGCTGCATTCGGCGATGTAAGCGCGGGCTGCGTCGAGCATGGCGCGGGCTTGCACGTCTTGCAGCACCGCTTGAACTTGGCCGGTATCCGATCGCACCACGCTCACATAGCTCACCGTGACGGTGAGAATGATCATGCTCAGCCCCACCACGATCAGCAGGATGGCGCCTTGGCGGCAGGCAGTGCTCATTGGTCGAGCCCCCGTGACAGGCGAGCTCCGCGCAGGTCGGTGGCGAGTGGGCGGAAACCCAGGGTGGTGAGAGCGCCGGTTTCGTTGTCTTGCACCGTGATTGATGCGGTCTGGGTGAAGCCATCGCTGTCATAATACCGGTCGACGCGGAAGCGGTGGCCAAAGCGCCCGCTGTCACCGCCGCGGAAGGCCGGGCTGCCGGCGGCAGCTTGGAGTCGGTCTTGCCAGATCAGGCTGTTCTTGTTGAAGTCGTTCATGAGTCGTTCGCCGTCAATCTTGAAGTAATTGCTGCCGATGTCTTGATAGAGGGTGTTGCTGGCCGTGTTGACGCCGGACCAGCCTTCGCGTGGCGCGATGAAGGCCTTCTTGCTGTATTGGAAGGTGCCGAAGCGCGCACTGCTGAAGCCGGCTTGATAATCACCGCGATCCCAGTGTCTGGTATCTTTCGTGCGCCAGATCAGAGCTCTAGACATGCCGTTTTGCGCCCACGTCATTGGGGTGGCGTAGCGATCACCGCTATACGAGGCATTGTACCAACCACGGTGAGCATCGATCGCGCCGAGGGGCAGATGCCCGGGGGTGTAGGCTAGGAGCAGTGGTAGCTGGCCGCGTGCCCACAGGCTGTTTTGCAGATTGTGGATGTGCGCGCTGTCGCCTTGGAAGTTGATTCCGGCTACTTGAGCGTGGTCGGGCCAGTAATGCCAGCTGTCGCTTTGGTTGCGGTAGCGGATGTTCATCGCGCGCATGCCGGAGCAATCCCACCAGCGCGGATCGCTGGGGTCGACGCGATACGCGGCGTCGGGCAGGCTGAGCGGGGCCATGGCATAGCCGGCAGCGCGCAGGCTTTGACCGGCGCTCAGGTCGGGGTCGTCGATGGCGATCCAGCGGTCCATCTCGGTCATCGCGCTGCGGTAGCCATCGGCCATCAGCGCATTGACCTCACGCGCCGCAACCGCCTTTTGATAGGCGCGCTCGGTACCGCGAATCGCTGCGAAGGCGACCAGGAGGATGAATACGCCGAGCGCCATCGCGATCATCAGTTCGATCAGGGTAAAGCCGCGTGCGTGCATGCTCATTGCCCCGGCACCGTGGCGCGCGGATCGTAGAACGTGAAGCGGGCCAGGGTGGTGGCGCGGATTCGCGAGGCTTTGGTGACGGCGCTGCCGTCGCCAGCGTCAAAGCCCTCGTTGCCGTTGCGGTCGGAGCCAAAGGTCGACAGGTTGCGGACGAGGTCTAGGCCGGCCCAGCTCTTGCGACTCCAAACGACCAGCTTGCTGGTTAAATTCAGCACGGGCTGCGAACGGCGCGAGTCGGTTTCCCAGCTGCTCATAAATTCTGGGTGCAGTGCATCGCGCTCGCTCCTGCCGTTTTGCCACCACGCCACGTCTTTGGCGTACCGCAACTGCCCGCCATTGCCGAGCGCAGCATGCCACAGCGCAAGATTGCGATTGCTGTTGACCTGTACCGGATAACTGGCGGCATCGACCGCGGCACCCGGCACCGATTCAAAATCTTCGTAGCGCATCCACGGCACCTGCCAGGCCACAAACTGCCGGCAGCGATCGCGCGCGTGGAAGTGTGCGGTGAGATTCCAGCGTTGTTCGAGGTCGTCGCTGGCGCTGAGCAGGGCGCTGCGCATGCGGCCGGGTTCCATGGCGGCGGCGCCGGGGTCAATCAGCGGCGTGGGGCTTGGTGTCCAGCTGATGGCGTTGAACGAGGTGTCGCCATTGTTGTCCTTGTTGCGCTGCATCCAGGTTTCTGGGCTGTTCTTGGTGAGCGAACGGCTCTCGCTGCGCACGGCCTTGATGCTGCCGCCGGTGAGGATGTCCCAGCTATGGCTGAGCACCTGATTGATCGGCTGGCCGAGGCGATTGGTGCTGGGGCTACCAGTCCAATTGGGGTCGGCCAGCGGCGTGCCGCGTAGGTCGTGTTGGATCAGGATGTGGTCGGTCATCAGGGGATGGCTGACGTCGCGCACCGCGCGCAGATCGTAGGGGTGATGCAGTTGCAGGTAGCGGTTCATAGCTAGTGCCATGCGGTGAGCGGCCTGGAAGCGCAGCACCTTGGCATCGGTGGTGTAGGGGTAGGGCTCGCCTTTGAAGCTACGGGTGCGGGTATAATCCTGACTGTCTTGGCCGCGTTCCCAGGCCAGGTAGCGCAGCAGGTGCGAGGCCGCGGTGGCGACGAGGTCGTCACGCTGATAGAGGCTGTCGCAGATCCAGAACAGCGACAGGGCGCTGGGGTCGGCCACGATGTCTTGGCTGGCGTTGCTATAGACGGGCGCCGGCAGTGCGCCGGGTGCGGGATCGCGCATCGATACCACGGCGCTATCGAGGAACACCAAGTCGACGAGGCGTGGGTAATCGGTTTCGGGGGTGCCGTCGCCATCCCAATCAAAGAGGTCGGCGACGCCATCGGCGTTGAGGTCGATCTTGTCGGCCACGCCGTCGTCGTCGAGATCAAGGGCCGGCAGTTCGGTCCAGAGCGTGGCCAGTGCGCGTTCGATGCGGGTGGCATCGCGCGCGGTGGCGTCGTCGTAAAAATTCGCGTCGAGACCGTCGGTGGCATCGCGATCTACCAGGTGTTGCAGCACGGCTCCATCGTGACCGATGCCCCACTTGGTCTGGTCGATGGCGTCTGCGCCAAGCTGTCGCGCGCCGGTGTAGCTGCCGGCGTAGACGTGCTGTGAGGGGCGGTTGGCGTCTACCTGACCGCGTGCGTAGCGATACACGAGGTAATCGTAATATGGCCACTTGATCTGCGGGTGCCATTTGACGATGCCCTGCTGCGGCGCACCGATGATGGCAAATACCACGTCTTTGGTGCTGTTGTTGCCGTGGTCGTAATAGAGTTGACCGCCCGCCTGCAGATGTTGGAGAATCTCGTCGTCGTCTGAATCGATACGCCAGGCGATGTCATCAGGCACGGGGCGATAGCTGCCGCGCCGTGTGAGGAGCACGCCGTCGGCGTCGGCCTGCCACGGGCGCGCGCTGTTGAAGGGGCGGTCGTCGAGGGCCGCGCCTTCGGTGCCGAAGGCGCTTGAGTGGGGGGCGCGCAGGCGTTCGAGCACGTTCTGAAACGCCTCGGCGGCAAATAATTGCATCCGGGCCTGTTGCTGGCCATGCAGGCCGGTGGGGAAGATCATCAGGGTGATCGTGACCACCGCCGTCATCACCAGGAGTGAGAGCGCCACTTCGAACAGGGTGAAGGCATGACGGGGGCTGGGCATCACCAGAGACGGCCTCGCAGGTAGGGGAAGACAGGGTTGGGCAGGAGCGCAGTGGCGCGTCAGTCGCGCACGATGCGTACATCGCCCGACGGCAGCACGGCCATGCGTGCAGCGATCGCACCGTCTGGCGTGGCGATCAGAATTGGCGCAGAGATGCGAGTGATGCCCGAGGGATTCACGATGTCGGCTACGGTGCTGTCGTCGCCAATGTAGGCGGACGCGCTGCCGGTACTGGCAGTGGCGCTGGTGAGGCCGGTGCCGTGCTGGAAACACCAGCCGAGCGTTTGGGTTAGGGCGCTCGGGGTGCCTGTGCCGTCATCAACGAGGAAGGCCACGCCGGCGGGGAGTTCGGTGCGCTGAATCGCGAGCCCATCGCGTTTGAGGATGGTGCCTTCGGTGGCGCTGGCGCCCCAGGTGACGGCAACTACGGGTGCTTGGTTGGCGTTGCCAGGGATCAGCACCACGCCGTAGCGTTTGCTGGTGAAGGCAGCGTCGCGTTCGCTGGGGATGGAATTGATCGCGTGGGCCCGCACTGCCAGATCGCGCGCAATGTCAGCGCTGTGCTCAATCGCTGTGGCGGCACTGTTGACGGCGTGGGTGCGCAGGGTGGTGACCACGGCCTGGGTCGCCATGCCAGATAGCATCGCGATAACGCTGACCACGATGCTGAGTTCGATCGCGGTGAAGGCACTGCGTTGCTTACCAACTGGTAACATCATCACCTGCTCCTGCTTGGTCGATGCCGTCGGCACCGAGTGAATAAATGCCAATGAAGTGGCGACCCGTGCCGGCTCCGGCCGGCGCTGCGGCGGCACCCCGATGCATGATCCGCAGCGGCCGCTGCCAGCCGTCGAGGATGCGGGCGCCGGCGTCGAGGCGCCGATCGGGCAGGGTGAGGGTGGCAAGGTCGTGAATCGGGCCGCGGTAGCTGAGGGTGGCGGCCATGGCGAGCGTGGCGGCGTCAAATTCGCTGGTGCTGGTGCTGGGGTCGGGATGGGCTGCGTTGATGCTGGGGTCGCCATCGAGCCAGCCGTCATTATTGAGGTCCCAGGCTGGCAGCAGCACGCTGCCGCCGAGGCTGGCTTGGTACAGATCGAGGTGGCTGCGGCCATCGTTGCCAATTGCCGTGGCCACTGCGAGCACCGTTGCTTGGCTGCCATCGTGGCGGCCCTTGTCGATCATCTTGGGGCCTATCCATAGCGACATGCTGCCAAGCGCCACCAGGACGGTGATGACCACCAGCATTTCGACCAAGGTAAAGCCCTGATGGAGCTGCACTTGCTGTGGTGGGGTGGGTGTCATCGGGCTATCGAGTTTCAGGCAGGAGGTCTTGGTCTGGTTCCAAGACGCAGGCTCAAACCGCAACCGGACATCAAAACTGGTCCGGAGGTCCAATATGGACCAATGGAGCGAGAGCTCAATGCAGCGAGCGCGGTTGAGCGGGCCTCAGGGCTGGATCAGTTTGGGGGCAAGCGCTTCGATCAGCGGGCTGGGATCGTGCGGTTGCGCAAGGCGTTTGACCAGGAGCCGGGCTAGGCTGTGGCCGCTGGCGCCGGTTTGCCGGTCTATGGTGGCCAGCGGCCGGAAGCTGCTTTGGTAGCGCTCGGCCGCACCTTGGTAGTAGTTGTCGTAGCCAACGATATCGAGGTCGACGCCTGGTTCGCGTCCGGCGAGTTGGCACACGGCAGCGGCCGAAAAGGTGTAGATGTCGGTGAGGCAGAGCAGGCCATCGATGGCTTCGGCTCCGGTGAGGTGGGGATAGAGGAAGCCCGTTTCCTGGCGCGCCTGCGCGTCCAGATTGCCATCGGGGCTTTCGAAGTCGGGCATCTCAAACGGCGCCAGGGGCTCGAGGCTGGCTTCGCGCATGGCGCGCTCGTAGCCAGCCCGGCGCTGCGTGGTCCAGACCATGGTGCGTCCGGCAACAAAGTGCTGGAGAATGCGGCGGCGTCCGCGTGTGATCAGCAGTTGGGTCAGGGCGTAGGCGCCTGCTTCATGGTCGTGGTCGACGTGATCGAAGCGATCAGCGGCCATTTCCGCGCCATAACAGCACACCGGGATGCCGGCCGTGTGCAGTTGCTCAAGCAGGCTGGTGATGAGTTCAGGATTGGTTCGGCGACCGAGGGCCAAATCAACGGTGATCACCCCACGTGGGCCTTCGGCGGCGAGACTGGCGAGGTCGTCGCTCTCCAGGTCGCGCGCATTGAGGATCAATACGTGATGGTCGTGGGCCCGTAATTCGCTCAGGCAGCCTTCCACCATGCCGTTGGTGGGGGTGTGTGGGTCCTCATGCGGGGGTGCCAGGATCACCGTTGAGCGTGCTAGCAGGCCGCGCGGCGGGGTATCGGCAACCACGATGCGAGTGCGGCCAGACACGGCCTCAATCAGGCCGGCGGCCTGCAGTTCGGCCAGGGCGCGGTTGACCGTGGTGCGGGGCACGCCGAGCTTGTTGGCCAGGGCGCGTTCGCTGGGCAGTTGTTCGCCGTTGGGGAGAACGCCGGTGTTGATCCATTCGCGCAGCAGGCGGACGGCGCGCGAGCGTGGTGAGTCGGCGTAGAGGGGTTCGGCCATAGCATTAATGCTTGGCCCTGGCGGGTTCACCGCAAGGCCTGCTTGGACCAATCAGGGCCGAGCGAGGCTCCCGCCGCGCAAAAACCGCAGCGTGGCGCGTTGTGCCCCACGGTGGCCCATGATGGTGGGATGGGGGGCATGCACGACGAGGTGATCGGTTTCGCCCACGCCCTGGGTGCGCGCGATCGCCACCTTGCCGTCGTCGGGCCCGGGGATCATCAGGGAGTTAATGCGGTTGATGCTCCAGTCGCCGGCAATCACGCCGCAGGGGAAGGTGATGCTGGGGAGCTGTGCCGCGATGCCGTCGGGGCCGGTGCCCAGCTGTTGGCCGGCGGGGCCGTTGAGGGCCTTAAAGGCACGCCAGTGGCCGATCCGGTCAACCACTTCGCTGCCGCGATTGGGCGGTGCCAGCATGACCACGCGACCAAGCTCGGGAATGTCGTGCTCGGCGAGGTAGCTGCGCAGCAGGATGCCGCCCATCGAATGGGTCACAAAGTGGATGCGGGTAGCGCCGTGGGCACGACAGGCCGTGAGAACGGGGGGCAGGTGGGTGGCCGCGAGGGCGTCAACCGAGGCGCTGGTCGAGGGGTAACCGACCTCAACCACACTGTAGCCGGCCTGGCGCAGGTAGGCGCGCATCGGCGCCATGCTACGGTGACTGCGCGCTAAGCCATGCAGCAGCACGACGTATTCACTGCTGGCATTTGGATGGACGGCGAAGCCCTGCAGGCGGTGACATCCGCTCAGGGCTACCAAGCCGAGGGCCAAGACGGAGACGACGATTGCAGCAGTCATGACCCCATTATGTTAACGATCGATTCTAAATCAAGGGCCGGCTGTTGAGGCCGGTCTAGTCGATTCCGCTGCAGCCCACGGCGACGACTGCTGCGTCGTCGCTCCACAGGCCCTGGTTGGCTTCGCGTTCGATGCTGACCCCGCGCAATTCCAAGCCGGCGAGCTCGCCGTCGCTGCTGTAGACCTTGGGGTTGGCGACGAGGTGGCCGCCGTAGAACAGGAC
>JAQIBG010000162.1 GCA_027859175.1 Planctomycetota bacterium
GTGCCCGAGCGGTCGCGGCGTTGCGTGGCGTTGATTTCTTTGCGGGTGTTGACGCGGCCGTAGTGGCTGAGCTCGCGGCCGAGCAGGGCGGGGCTGAGGTCGTGACAGCGGTGATGGCGCTCAGGCATCGGCCACAGCGCCAACGGGTGGGCGCGCGGCAGGCAGCCGAGGGCGGCGTAGCAGCGCCGGTCGCAGTCGCGTTGGGCCAGCGGTGTGAGATCGGATGGTGGCTCGGGGTCGGGCGCATGGTCGGGTGCGAAATCAAGACTGCGCTGGCCGGGTTCGTCGTGATGGTGGCGCGGCAGTTGAGCCGCAAGCGCGGTGATCCAGCGTTGTTGAACCGGGCTGCGATCAGGCATCAGGGCACTGAGTGCGTTTGACCACAGCAGCATGCGCAGCTCGCGCCGGCTCGGGCCGCAGCGTTGCGCGAGGTCGGCCACGCCAATAAAGCGAAACAGGTCACGCTCGCCGAGAATCCGTTCGCCGCAGGCGCGGCTGAGGCCGTGAATCATGCCAAGGCCAAGGCGTAGCGCGGCCGGGCCTTCGGCGCGGGTATGCCAGTCGCCGGTGAGCACGCAGGGTGGGTGAATGCTGACGCCACAGCGCCGTGCCTCCTCCACGTACGCGCTGTGGCTGTAGAAGCCGCCATCGTTATCGATCACGGCGGCAAAGAAATGCGCTGGGTGATGGGCTTTGAGGTAGGCGCACTGAAAGCTGACCATGACGTAGCTGGCGCTGTGGGCCTTGCAGAAGGAGTAGCCGGCGAAGGAGGTGATCATGCTCCACACGTGATCGCGTACCGCGGGTGTCACCGCATTGGCGGCGCAGCCGGCGGCGAAAGCGTGTTCGAGTGCGGCCAGGCGTTGCGGGGTATCGCTGCGGCCAAGGGCTTTGCGCAGCGTGTTTTGTTCGCGCGAGCCGAAGCCGGCCAGGCGTTGCGCCACCAGCATCACGTCTTCTTGATAGCACAGCACGCCGTAAGCCTCAGACAGTAATTCGCGCAGGGCCGGGTGGGGATACCAGCTGTCGTCATGCATGCCGGTGGCGTAGACCTGATGCAGACGCTCCAGGTAGGTGGTGATCCAACTAGCGGCAGCCGGGCGGATGATCGAACTATGCACGACTAGGCGATCGAAGTCGATGCGGCCGGCCTTGGCGTTGAGGAGGCGGGTGGCGGGGCTTTCGATATAAAAGCAGCCGATGGTGTTGCCGTCACGTACTAGGCGCTGGGTCAGGATGTCGTCTTCCGGATGCCATAGCATTTCGCTGATGGTGATGCCGTCGCGGCGCAGGTCGCGGGTGGCATCGCGCACCACTGCCAATGAGCGGTTGCCGAGCAGATCAATTTTGACCAAACCGAGATCTTCGGCGCCGTCTTTCTCCCAAGCGATGGCTGGTACATGCTGGCCGGCGATGGTTTTTGCCGCCGGGTGTACCGGCACTAGTTCGCGGATCGGCTCGGGCGTAATCACCACGCCGCCGCAGTGCAGGCCGTAATGGCGCGGCATGCCAACCAGGGCGGCGGCTCCGGCGGCAATCGACAGCCATTCTTCGTCGATGACCTGGTCGCTACGGTAGCGATCGCGCAGTTCCATCGCGCGCGCCGCGCGGCCGGTTTCGCTGGTGCTCTTGCCGAGGGCACGCGCGGTGTCGCGCAGGGCGCCGCGCGTGCGGATGCTTTGATGGGTGCTCACCATTGCAACGTGCTCGTGGCCATAGCGCTCGAAGGCGCTTGCGATCACGGCGTCGCGTTCGTCCCACGGGAAGTCGATGTCGATGTCGGGCGGGTCAATGCGTTCGGGTGCAAGGAAGCGTTCAAATAATAACTGATAGCGCACCGGGTCGACGTTGGTCAGGCCGATCGCATAGCAGACCAGACTCGATGCCGCCGAGCCGCGGCCGCAGGTGCGACGGCCCTTGGCCAAATCCCACACCGCGAGGATGTAGCTGGCGAACCCTTTGCCGGCAATCACGCGCAGTTCGTGCTCGAGGCGCTCACGCGCCGCCGCTGGCACCGTGCCGCCGTAGCGCGCGCGCAGCCCCTTCTCGCTGAGTTCGCGCAGCGTGGCAATTGGGTCGGCGAAGCGTGGCGCCGGCATGTGGCACGGGGCGGCGCCGTCTGGGCCGGGAGCGCCGGGTTGATAACGGCAGCGTGCGAGCAGATCACGGCCGGCTTCGAGCTCGTGTTCGTGACCTTGGAAGCCAGCCAGCCAGGCTGGCAGTTGGGCCAGGGCTAGGTTGCGCGGGCGCGCGCTGACTTCATCGACCCGCCGTCGCACGCTGCGCGCATCCTGCAGCAGCCCGAGGACGCGGCCGAGCTCGCGTCCAGCGCCGGCGATGTGGGTGAGCAGGGGGGCGGCTACGCTTGGGACACCGCTGGGAGCACCGCTAGCAGTGGCTGGGTTATCGCTGGCCCGCAGGTAGCACTCGGCGCCCAGCGCACTGAGGCGTGGCAGCCAATCGGGGTCGTCAACAAGCGCGACCACGCCATCGAGCCGCTCGGCGCTGGCGGCGAGCGCGCTTTGCCACAAGGCGTGGCCGTCGGAATCTTCGTGACGCCACGAGAGAAAGCGGCACAGCTGGGCGTAGGCCTGCGCGTCTGGCGCCAGCAGGAGGCCGAGCGAGGCGTGCCGACTGGCCTGACCACGTAGCGGCAGCCACGTGGCGGTGGGCGCGCAGCTGCCGCTACGTGGTC
>JAQIBG010000288.1 GCA_027859175.1 Planctomycetota bacterium
TCTACTTTAGGATGTGCTAACGTTGGGGTTGCTTACAGTCCGCTACTACAATCACGAGCGGACTCATCAGAGCCGACCGGGGCACAGGATGCCGGCGCCGATCCACCGCCGAAGTTCGGTCACCGATGGGGCAGTGGTTCGACGTGGATTCGTGGGAAATACGCTCAGTTCGTACCATCGGGAGGCTGCCTGACTTTTTGCACACCACAGCATGGGGCCTGGAGTGGCAAGCAATGGGAATCGCCGGAATCCACTGCCATTCAGCTTTTCCTTATTCAATCCAGCACGGCGCGCCGTCGACTACATTGGCCGCATGCCACCCGCGATCCTGCAAAATCGAAACATAGCCTGTAACATCGTCACCAAGAACGGAGACCGGAATCGCGAGGCAGATGAGATGGCTCGGCCGAGTCATCGCCACATAGGTCTGCTGAAGACGAAGGCGGTCCTCGGCACCCGCGCCACTCAGGTTAACCTTCTCCCCCAACAGCCACGGCAGCATCCTCTTCGCTGAGTGTCCTCGCACATATGTATTCAGAAGCAGAGTCGCTAGATGGGTCTGACCCTTCATCGAGTGGACCGAACCGAGGCGAATGTCTACGCTTCGCCCGGCGCCACTATCGACACGGTAGACGTTCGGACCAACGTCCTTCGGGGAGGCTGTTCCGGGGACGACAAATGAATATTTATCTGTGTCCCAGTCGAGAAATCCATCCAGCGAGTTCAGGGGCGTGCCTGATCCGCTGAGTCCCGTAACAATCAATAGAATGTCCGGCCGAAGCCGCTCCCACAACTTTTCCGTCAGGACTTCCCATTCGATGAGGCACACGCGTAGGAGGTGTCGGTATGCCGATAATGCCTCAGTATTCGTCGCAAGTATCTCGACCAACGTACGATGCCCAGGAATCCGCCGACCCAGAGCATCACCACTTCCCGCACTTTGCCCAATGCGCTCCAGTCCGGACGCAATCTTGTTTACGCCGGGCGAAAGGTCGCATGCGTCCCTCACTAGTGCCCGGGCCGTGCGGACATACTGAATGAGTGTTCGTGGGTGCGGATCACGCCGCGCCACCTCAGCAGTGTAGCCACTCCAGTAGTGCGACACAGTCTTGGGGAAGTGGGCATGCCCAACTCTAACGTCGGTCGCGTCCTTATGGCGCGCGCCCATCGCGGTGACATCTCCGATGGCTAGAGTTTCATCGTCAAAGGTTGAAAGCACGTGCTGTCCGTAGGCATCCAAAACTCTGTGCGCTTCGTCATCCTGAAAGATGAGCAGCGCGTTTGGGCAGCATTTAGGAGCACCATCAACCGATCGAGGTCCGATCCCCTGGAGACCGTCTGGTCCCGCCGCATCGATCGCGAACGGTGATGCCAACGTCGCGATCGCCGGACCAAATCGGAAGCTGTTCGGGATCTTCAAGCAGGTCGCGGCGTCCGGAAAAACATCAAGTACAGAGCTCACATTCCGGACTCCATCGTAGATTGCCTGATTAGGGTCACCGACACGTTGCAGTACGACCTCGGAACTCGATCGTGGGAACACCGACTCCAAGATACCGACCTGGAGATCCGAGGTGTCCTGCATTTCGTCGACGATGACCAGAGGAAATCGATGCTGCAGCAATGGCGCGATGCTTGGGCAATCTTCAATAAGGGCCCTGGCCCAGATGAACATCTCGTCGAAGCAGAAGTACCCGGCCTTTGATGATGCCTCTGCCGCACGCTTAGCGATTTGGTGAGTCAAAGTGCTCGGCCCCGCAGGGAACGGCACTCCGAGCCCTAGCCCAATATTGAGGCTCCTGTCCTTTAGGCGGATACGGTCGAAGCCGCTGTACTTGCGTTGAAGGTAGCTCTCGACCGTTCGGTGGTCTGAGTTGGTAAGGGCGCGACGACGGTACGCGCTGGTCACGTCAACGTCGACCATCGCCACCGAGAAGCCATTTGAGTTCAGCCATGGCAACGCCAGGAACCGGTTCACGAAGCCGTGGATTGTATCGATAAAGTGCGGGTAGGAGAGCAACTGCTGACCAACAACCGTACCGCTCAGGCGGCGCTGGATCTCCTCGCGTGCAGCGTTGGTGTGGGAGAGCACACAGATGCCCTTGGTCCGGTGTGGCCACTTCCGAGCCATGACGGCAAGTTTGGCGACGATCAGAGTCGTATTGCCACTCCCCGGGCAAGACGACACATCGAGAGATGTTCGCGCACGGAGGAACTTCCGTCGAGGCTGGTCGAACTGGCAAAGACCCATGACGCGGCAGACCCATTCGATATCCTCGTCTGAGACCTCTGGAACATGAGAGTGCAGGTCAGTCATCCGTGTCCTTCGCAGCCACAGAACACGCACCGTCGGCAGACGTCCATTTAATCTGTACTCCAGTCGCGTGAGCAATGGCCTCGACGAGGTAGCGGGGCAGCCTGGCAGCGAAGACCGCTGAGTCGAAACCTTCCATTTCTCCTTCGGCAGCAAGGGCGTTGGCGAGGTACTGGGCGGCGATGGCCTTTGATGCGTGGCCCGAGTGAAAAAGCGCGTAGACGCGACTCGATAGCACTGCGTAGTTTTTTCCATCCACCGCCACGATATCTTCGAACTCAGCCTTCGCGGCAGCCTCAACTTCAGCGGCAACCTTCTTCCCGTCCATGATCGCTGCGTCGCACTTTGCCAAACTGGCAGCAACGTAGACCTCCTCGGCCAGGCCGCAGAACGCGAGGTCGTACTCGAGTGTCCAGTGGTCTGCGACGAATGTGCGGACGGACTGACCGTCCAAGGCGATTAGATTCTCACGTCGCTCCGCCAGCCCTTGGTCGACGGATTTACCCCCATCTACGAAGTCGCGGCACGCCTTCCACCGCCGCTTGGAGCTCTTCCACTTCTCATCCTCGTCGCCTTCGACCAATCCGAGAATGGCTGGCGCACAATCGGGCATCACGTCCATGTCTGCAAGGCACGCAACAGAGACCGAGATAGGCGGCGAATCATCAGCAGACCTCTGGAAAATCTTACTGAAGCGGCGGAGACCTGTTCCACCGACGTTAACAACGGAGACCCCGTGCTCGGTCAGGTCGGCGCCCAGAAGGCGGGCGATAGTCGGGAGCAGCAGGGCCTCGGCGTCTCCCTCCACAATGATGACACCGTGGGCGAAGAAGAGATTCGCCTTGGTAACGTCGAGGAATCGTTCCAGGAAACGATAGTCGCCGGCGTCCAGCTTCGTCTCACCTTTTGCGAGGGAATAGCCGCGCCCTCCTTCCAGTACGACGATATTTTCGAGCGATATGGTCGACGCCAAGTTTGGGCTGTGGGTCGAAAGAATGACCTGCACCGGGCGGATCGATTCCGTAATCGTTCCGGAAGCAGCACTCGCCAAGAAGTCCATCAATCGCAATTGGCGCTGGGGATGGAGATGTGCTTCGGGCTCCTCTATGAGGAGTAGTGGCAATCCATCAGGCTCGCGCCCAAGCAGGAGCAACTCGCACGCCATGTAGAGAATGTTATTCGATCCGAGCCCGTAGTGTCCACGCGCGCTTGATGTCGATGCCTCGAATAGCCCCAGTTCAAGCCGCTCCAAGATCCGACGCATGCGAGTCTCGTCACTCCCGCCCTCGATGAGATCAATCCTACCTCGCAGGCTGTCTCCCCGCAGGAATAGGGAAGACAGGTATTGGTTGTTAATCGCGGTCTCAGCTCCGCCGACACCCTCGTGACTCTTCACGCTGTGACGCAGGTAGTCCGCCAGACCCAAGAGGCTCAGCTTACTCACGGCGTCTGCATTTGCCGGAAGAGCGTTCTCATCGAAGGCTTCGCCCCGGCTGATCTCCGGAACATTCGCCAGGATTTGCGAGAGCCGAGATCCTCGCCCTGACGACATCTCGCGTGCAGCGTCGCGAAGCGGCCGAAGATAGGCGCTCGACAGGAGTTCTCGCGCAGACGCCTCCAACGTAGGCCCCGTGCCGTCCGCACCACTGCGAACGGAAACATCTACCCATCGACGAGCGCTCGGAGACTCACCGCGCCTTCGTGCAGCCCAGTTGACGATCAACGAGACTTCAGCTCCATCATAGGTGAGGTATTCGGCGAATGCCCCCTTCTCGTCGTCACTCAGGTCGCTCAGTTGGCACCGGATTAGAATCTCATCCGACTGTGTGCCCGATGCGTTAATGTGGAAGTCTTCCGGCTGAACACGGATGTAGCTCTGGTCTCGCGTGAGGAGCACGTACCTGAGGGCATCGATGACCGCCGATTTCCCACTGTCGTTGCGCCCGACCAGAACAGTCAAACCGCCACTCAATGTGAGCTCCAACTTCTCTTCGTTGTCACCAAACTGACGGAAGTTGCACAAGGTCAAATGGGCTAGATACATGGTCACTCCGCGAGCTAGTCAACGCCATCGCGCTGAGAAATGCAAGAACGCAGCACTGCTGTGATCAAACCTTGAATCCAAGCGCGCCGACGGCAGCAACTTACCCACTCATTTATTCACAAGCAACCTCTCGCCCCAGGGTTCGACGTGACATGAACCGACCACTTCAGGACGAGCCATAGCCGCCATTTCCACCCAGACGGCACCCCCTTTCTCCAGCGACCCCCGAGCCTCCGGGATCGGCACCTGGCCATCGGGCGGGCC
>JAQIBG010000299.1 GCA_027859175.1 Planctomycetota bacterium
GAGCCCAAGGTTTTCTTGAGGATAGCAGGCTGGTGTATTTCAACAGCCTGCTAGGCGCCGATCAGCCCACGTCCCAGGTCGACACCTTACCGAAGCCACGGTACATGTCGGCCAAGCCAATGCCCTTGGCCGCTGCCTTGTCTGTGGCCGCCTTCGTCTCAGCAGTCAGCGCGTCTTCATAGCACGGCCGCTCAACCTGGCGCAGCACGCCCATCGGCAGGGGCGTATCGCGGCCCTGGAAACCAAGCCGGCTCAGCAGGAAGGCATAGCTCGGATCGGTGCGGTGCGCATCGTGCACCATCAAATCGGCTTCGGTGACACCGTTCTCACCCAAGGTCACCACCTCGGGCTCAAAGGCATTCATACGAATGCCCTTGTTGGCACCAAAGCGCAGCGGCTTGCCATGCTCGAGCAGCAACTGGCTGTCGTCACGGACCTCTTTGCCGGTGACGTGATCCCAGGTGCCGTCGTTGAAGATCACGCAGTTCTGCAGGATCTCAACGAAGGCAGTACCCTTGTGGGCATGCGCTGCTTCGAGCACGCCCTGCAGATGCTTGACCGACTTGTCGGAGCTGCGCGCCACGAAACTGGCCTCAGAACCCAAGGCAACGCTGCACGGATTGACCGGGGTATCGATCGACCCGAAGGGCGTCGACTTGGTTTTGAGCCCGGGAGGCGAGGTCGGCGAGTACTGACCCTTGGTCAGACCGTAGATGCGATTGTTGAACAACAGCACCTTGATCCGCAAGTTGCGGCGCAGCAGATGCATCATGTGGTTGCCGCCGATGGAGAAGCCATCGCCGTCACCGGTGATCATCCACACGTCGAGGTCAGGATTGGCGCAACGCAGGCCCGAGGCCACAGTCGGTGCGCGGCCGTGCACGGTGTGGAAACCAAAGGTATTAACGTAGAACGGGAACCGGCTGGAGCAGCCGATGCCCGACACCATGACAATATTTTCCTTCGGCACGCCCAACTTGGGCAGCACGTTCTGCACCGCACCAAGAATCGCGTAGTCGCCGCAACCGGGGCACCAACGCACATCCTGGTCAGAAACGAAATCCTTGCGGGTCAACTCTTGTACGGGTGCACTCATGCCTGTTCCTCCACGGCCGCGAGAATGGCGGCTTCAACGTCTGACACCTTAAACGGCAGGCCACGCACCTGATTGAAGCCCTTGGCGTCGATCAGGTATTTGGCGCGAATCAGGGTGCTCAACTGCCCGGTATTGTTCTCCGGCACCAACACCCGCTCAAAGCGACCAAGGATCTCGCCAAGATCGTTTGGCAAGGGCCACAGATTGCGCAAATGCACATGTCCAACCGAAGCGCCGGCACTGTGCACGCGGCGCACCGCGGTAGACACCGGCCCAAAGGGCGAACCCCAGGTCAGCACCAACAATTTACCGTTCTGCTCACCGTCGATCGTCAAGGGCGCATAGCTATCAGCCACCTTGGCCACCTTGGCCGCGCGCAGGTCGGTCATGTATTGGTGGTTGTCGGGATCGTAGCTGATGTTGCCGGTGCCGTCTTCGCGCTCGATACCACCAACGCGGTGCTCAAGACCCGGCGTACCCGGCACGGCCCACGGGCGCGCGAGCTTGTCGTCACGGCTGTAAGGGCGGAAGTTTTCGGTCGGCCCCTGCTTGTTGGCATCGATCGCGGGGATGGTGTCTGGATCCGGAATCTTCCACGGCTCGGTGCCGAAGGCGATATTACCATCACACAGCAGCATCACCGGCGTGCGCCAGGTGATGGCGATGCGCGCGGCCTCTATACCGGCCTCAAAAGCATCGGCTGGCGACGAAGCCGCCACCACCGGCAAGGGGCTCTCGCCATGCCGGCCGTGGAGCGCCTGCAGCAAGTCAGACTGTTCCATCTTGGTCGGCAAACCGGTAGACGGGCCGCCGCGCTGAACATTGACGACAATCAGCGGCAGTTCGACCGCATTGGCCAAACCCATGAACTCGCCCTTGAGTGCGATACCCGGGCCCGACGAGGCGGTGATCCCAAGTGCGCCGCCGTACGACGCACCAATTGCCACGCCAATTGCGGCGATCTCGTCTTCAGCCTGGAAGGTCTTGGCGCCGAGGGCGCGCAAGGACGCAAGATTGTGCAGCAAGTCAGACGCCGGCGTGATCGGGTAGCCAGCAAAGAACAACTCGAGGTTGGCCTTGTTGGCGGCGGTCACCAAGCCCATCGCCAGGGCCTGGTTGCCGTTGACGCTGCGGTAGGTGCCGGGCTCGGCGTTTTCAGCAGCGGGCACCTCGTAGCGGCACTGGAAAGCCTCGGCGGTTTCACCGTAGTGATAACCTGCCTTGAGTGCCGCAGTGTTAGCAGCGATGACCTCGGGCTTGTTCTTGAACTTGTCGTTGAGGAAGCGCAGGGTCGGCTCGAGCGGCCGCGAGTAGATCCAGTAGGTCAAACCCAGGGCAAAGAAGTTGGCGCAGCGCTTGGCGGCCTTGCCGGTGATATCCAAGGCCTTGAGGGTTTCCACCGTCAGCTTGGTGATCGGCACCGAATGCAGCTGCCAGGCCTTGAGACTGTCATCCAGCAGCGGGTTCTCGGCGTAGCTGGCGAGCTTGAGATTGCGGTCGGAGAAATTCTCCGGATCCACGATCAGCACGCGGCCTTCGGGCAGGTCTTCCAGGTGGCGCTTGAGCGCAGCCGGGTTGAAAGCCACCAGAACGTCGGGCTCGTCGCCGGCGGTAAGGGTGGCGTCAGCGCCAAATTGGAGCTGGAAGCCAGACACACCGTACACAGTGCCGGCCGGCGCCCGGATCTCGGCCGGGAAGTCGGGCAGCGTGGCGATGTCGTTACCGGCCACCGCCGACGACAGACCCAACTGGTCGCCGATGGTTTGCACACCATCGCCGGAGTCGCCCGCAAAGCGGATAACCACCCGCTCCAGGGTTTGTACGGGTTTGCTCGATGGCTTGTCGATGATATCGGTGCTCGTCATAGGGTTCTCATCAGCATCGTCTGCGCTGCAGATCGTTAATCCAGACTAAGTGGGTCAGTTTAGTATTCTTTGGCTGGACAGGGTGTTTAGCGGCCATTCCGCGCACCGCAAGCACAAGGATTTGGCGAGGCTAGGTCCCTCCCATTCTAAACCAGCGCAAAGAAGGCCTATTTCCAGAGGTGACACAAGCAGTCGCACAGTCGATCGGCCAACCCGCTCTTGGCGCGCGAGCCCCCTGCGCCATCATGGCGCCATGGCCTTTGCCAGTATCGATCCGCATACCGGTTCCCACATCGCCCGCCACGCGTCGCTCAGCGCCGCTGAATGCGCCTCCGTACTAACGGCAGCACGCGAAACGTACCAAACCTGGCGCTACCTCGACGTGACCGTGCGCTGTGGCGTGATCAAGCGCCTGGCCGAATGGCTGCGCCAAGATCACGACCGTCACGCCCGCCTCATCAGCAGCGAGATGGGCAAACCCCTGGTTGAAGCACGGGCCGAAGTCGAGAAATGCGCCTGGCTGTGCGAGCAGGTCACCAAGCAGGCCCCCATCGCCCTTGCGGCTGAAGACGTGATCAGCGACGCACAATGCAGTTACGTCGCTTACCTGCCGCTGGGGGCAATCCTAGCAATCATGCCGTGGAACTACCCCTACTGGCAAGTGTTCCGCGCCGTGGTGGGCGCCATTGCGGCCGGCAACGTTGTCTTGCTCAAGCACGCGCCCAACGTTCAGGGCTGCGCGGCAGCCATTACCCAGCTGTTCCGCGACGCCGGGGCACCCCCTGGATTGCTGCAAAACCTGCCGGTCGAGACCAAATTGGTAGCCGAGTTGATCGCGGATCCCGTGATCGCCGGCGTTACCCTCACCGGCAGCACCGCGGCCGGCTCGGCCGTCGCCGCCCTAGCCGGCAAGCATCTCAAGCCCTGCGTGCTCGAACTCGGCGGCAGCGATCCCTACGTGATTCTCGAAGACGCCAACCTCGACCAAGCCGTCCAGGCCTGCATCACCGCCCGTTTTCACAACGCCGGCCAGAGCTGCATCGCGGCCAAACGCGTGATCGCCGTTGATAGCGTGTACGATGCGGTGCAGCAACGCCTGCTCACCGAGATCGAGTCGCTGCGCTGGGGCGACCCCCTCGACCCCGAAACCGACCTCGGCCCGATGGCGCGTACCGATCTCCGCGAAGCCCTGCATCAGCAAATTGCCGCCAGCACCGACCTCGGCGCCGCCCTGCTGTGCGGCGGCTACATCCCGTCTGGCACCGCGTGCTTCTATCCGCCAACGTTCCTCGCCGGCGTCAAACCGGGCATGCCCGCGTTTGACGAAGAACTATTCGGCCCGGCTCTAGCCCTGATCCGCGCCGACGACGAAGACGACGCCATCGCCCTGGCCAACCGCACCAGCTACGGCCTCGGCGCCGCTATCTTCACCGAACGCGTTGCCCACGCCGAATCGCTGTGCTACTACGACCTCGAAGCCGGCTCCACCTTCGTCAACGGCCACGTCCGCTCCGACCCCCGCCTCCCCTTCGGTGGCATCAAAAACTCCGGCTGGGGCCGCGAACTCGCAATGGCCGGCATCCGGCAATTCTGCAACGTTAAAACAATTTACGTTCAGTGATAGATTTAGAAGTAGCAGGAGGGAGTCGAGGGAGTTGAGGTCCGAGTAAGGTTGGGAAGGGTTTGGTGAGCGGCACCGGTCTTGCCAAGGGCAGCTGAGCCCCTTATCAGCCCGATCGCGGAAGACGCTTCTAATGCGGGTATAAGCACCCGATCGCCCCAACGGCGCCCCCTTCAACCCTCACTCGGACCTCAACTCCCTCCTGCAGCCCCGCGCAGCGGCCGTAGCAGCGTCAGGGACGTCAGGCGAATAGGTCTTCGTCGTCACCTGGGGATTGGTCCATGCGCTCGGCGCGGGTGCCAACTTCGGTTGGTACGCCGCCGCCGCCGGCGAATTGTTCTTTCGGCACCGGCTTGAAGCGCTGACGAGCCGGGAAGAACTTCATGTTCTGATGGCCGGTGGGGCCGAAACGGTTTTTGGCCACGATCAGTTTAACGTCACGGCCTTCGCTGGCGGTGTTGGCGTCGTCTTCGCCTGAAACTTTATGCAAGAACAGCACCGCATCGGCGTCCTGCTCGATCGAGCCCGAACCACGCAAGTCAGACAGGCGCGGCTCGCGCGGCTTGCCGGCGGCCTTCTCGCTTTCACGACTCATCTGTGACAAGGCCACGATCGGCAGGCGCATTTCCTTGGCTAAGATCTTCAGGGTGCGTGAAATCTCTGATATTTTTTCGTATTCGTTCATGTCAGCACGACTCGCCGACAGCAACTGGAGATAATCGATCACGATCAGTTTGAGGTCGCCACCCCGCTCGAGCATGTGCCGCTTCACCACACTGCGCAAGCCCTGCACGGTGAGGTCTGACACGTCCATCAAATCGAGCTTCCAGCGCTTGATCTCTTCGGCGCAGCGCTCCAGATCGTCGAAGGCAGGGCCTTCGAGCATTCCGCGCTCCATGTCTTTAAACGGCACATTAGCCTTACCACACAATAATTTCTTCACCAAGTCAACGCGGTCGACTTCCAATGAGAAGAACAGGGCTCCGTTGGGGTGCGGCGAGTCGCCACAGACGTGCTGCACAATCGACAACGCAAAACTGGTTTTACCCACACCAGGCCGCGCCGCGAGGATGTAGAGCCCACCCGGACGCAGCGACATCAGCAATTCGTCGACCTCGTCGTACCCGGTCAGCACCCCGGTTTCGGGATTGGCGTTATGCTCGATGATCGACTCGATGGTCTCGTGAACCGCATCGGCCATGGCGTGCACTTGATTGGTGGCCTCGCTCATCCGCGACAAGTTCAGGATGTTCTGCGAGGCGCCGTCAAGAATCTCCGAAAACGCCTGCGTGGTACGATAGGCGTTGTCGCTAATCCGCGTCAAACATTGGATCAGCTTCCGCTTGTGATGGTAATCGGCCAGCAACTGACCGTTGCGGTCTAGGCCGGCGGCCGAGGTGTAGGCCGCGGCGATATCGGCCAGGGCCGGGTAACCACCAACCGCAGCCAGGGTGCTATCTTGGAATTCGGCCGCGGCGTCGGCATCGCGCCAGCGATACAGGGCGCGCCGTTGGGCCGGCGACATGCCGTCGAGCTGATCGGCATCTGACAGCATCTGCTGCTGGCGCAGACGATCGAGCGCCACCTGGAAGCCGGTTTTGCGCAGGATCTCGGCCACGCCGGCCGCGTCGATGCGATGGCCCTGATCGTCGATGTCGAGACAGGCTTGATAGATCAAACGGTGGTCACGATTGAAGAAGCACAGGCTGTGCGGGGCATGCGCGCGCACGGTGTGGATGGCGGTGGCATGGCGGCCGTCAAGCAGCACCGCGAGGATGGATTTCTCCAACTCGGGGCTGTGCGGCATCTCACGCATGCTGGGCGCAACATCGTTGCGCGGGCGTGGGCGGGAGGTCTGGGT
>JAQIBG010000340.1 GCA_027859175.1 Planctomycetota bacterium
GCGGAGGCGCAGTGGCCGATACAATCGAGCAAAGCGAGATCGGACACGGAGACGTGAGCCCCCTTGATGATAAAAGCCAGCCGCGGAGACGTGAGCCCCCTTGATGTCAGAAATAGCCGTCCTGCTTCTTCTTCTCCATAGAAGCCTCTTCATCATTATCAATCAAGCGCCCCTGCCGTTCGCTATACCGACTCTGCAACATCTCGCCGATCACACCTTCCAGATCGGTAGCGTTTGAATCGATACCGCCGGTCAGCGGGTAGCAACCGAGGGTGCGGAAACGCACTTGGCGCATCTCCGGAACTTCGCCCTCTTTGAGCTCCATGCGCTCATCGTCAACCATGATCCACGTGCCTTCGCGCTTCACGACGGGGCGCTTCTTGGCGAAGTACAGCGGCACCACCGGGATGTTCTCTTTCATGATATACATCCACACATCGAGTTCGGTCCAATTGGACAAGGGGAACACCCGCATCTCTTCACCCTTGCGGATGCGTGCGTTGTACAGGTTCCACAGCTCGGGGCGCTGATTCTTCGAGTCCCACTGGTGGGCCGAATCGCGATGCGAAAACACGCGCTCCTTAGCGCGTGATTTTTCTTCGTCACGCCTTGCGCCACCAAATGCCGCATCAAAGCCGTGCTTATCGAGCGCGGCCTTCAAGGCTTCAGTCTTCATGACATTGGTGTGATAGCTTGAGCCGTGCGTAAACGGACCCACGCCAGCGCGTACACCGTCTTGATTAATATGAACAATCAGATCGAGATCGTTCTCTTTGCAGTAGTTATCCCGAAAGGTGATCATTTCGCGGAACTTCCAGGTGGTGTCCACGTGCATCAACGGAAACGGCACTTTACCTGGCGCGAAAGCTTTGAGCGCCAAGTGCACCAACACCGCGGAATCCTTACCAACGCTATATAACATCACCGGATTGGCAAACTCAGCCGCCACTTCACGGATGATGTGGATACTCTCGGCCTCTAGCGCCTCAAGATGGGTCAGATGATATTGATCAACTGCAGTGGTCATGCCAAGAACTCCTCACCGAAACAAAACACGTCAACGTCCGCATTCTCAATACGCACGCACAGCATCAGATTGCGACCTCATCATCACCTGGGAAGTAACCGATGATGCTACGGCTGCGCAGCAGATCGATGATCCGCGTCGCCACCGCCGTGATGTCGCTATCACTATCTGGCAACGACAAATCGGGCGTGCGCTCGCCAGGGGCGGCCTGGTCTGCACCGGCTTCATAAACGTCGATATACACGTTCAGTTCGCGGTCCTTTTCGTCATCGCCGTTGACGACGGCAACCGTTACCAGGCCGGCATCGGCACACAGGCGCGACATCGACACCGCGCGGCGAATATGCTCGTCGCGAATCGCGGCATCTTCACCCACACCTAAGGCCTGACGCATATCGATCGACAACTGCGCGAAGTCGAGCACGTAGGGCAGGTAGCCCGTATCGAACAATTGCTGCTCGAGCTTGCGGGCCACACCCAAATGGTCGTAATCTTCTCGCGCCGACAGCCAGATCACGGCCGGGCGTTGGTTATGGCGCTGGGCGCGATCCTTCGCTGTTACCGGGTCACCGGTATTGCGCCCGCCCAACAAGTTTCGCGTCAAGTCAGACTCGTACGGCACGTGATCGGTGATCATGCCCGCCGCAACCGTGGTATTCTTCATCGTATCGATCACGATAAAGGCACCGGCCTGACGATTCTGGCGATAATTCTCGAATACGATCGGGCGGTTGAGGGTCACCACCACCTCGCCGATCTCATTGAGGGCCAAGCCACTCGCGTCGTTATGCTCAAGCGTGTTGACGTCGATGCGGTACGACACCTCGTTAATCGCACCAGGCACGGTGGTGCACAGGTGCTTGAACAGGTAACGCTTGCCGGTCTGCATGCCGTCTTCGTGCATCCACACCAAATTGGCTTTGAACGACACGCCAACATGCGGCTCGGTGCGCTCATCAACCAACACGTCGCCGCGGCTGATATCGATCTCGTCATTCAAGGTCAGCGTCACCGCTTGCGGAGGATAGGCCACGCCCTGCTCGCCCTCGAAGGTCACGATCGATTTGACAGTGCTGCTCTTGCCCGACGGGAGCGCCCGCACCACGTCACCTGGGCGAATGGTGCCAGAACTGACGGTGCCGCAGTAACCGCGGAAATCGAGATTCGGCCGCAATACATACTGCACTGGGAACACAAAATTATCGTAATTGCGATCACCGGTGATCTGAACGGTCTCCAGGTGCTCAAGCAGCGTTGGGCCCTGGTACCAGGGCATCTGCTCGCTCTCGGTCACCACGTTGTCGCCACGCAGCGCTGAAACCGGAATGAAGGTAAACTCGGTGCGGGGCAGCTTTTCGGCGAAGGCCTGATAGTCAGCCTTGATGCGGTCGTACACAGCCTGGTCGAAATCGACCGCGTCCATCTTGTTGATGGCAATCACGCAGTGACGGATGCCCAATTGGGTGGCGATGAAGCTATGCCGCTTGGTCTGGGCCAGCACGCCATGGCGCGCGTCGATGAGAATCACCGCGAGCTCGGCGGTGGAGGCGCCCGTTGCCATGTTGCGGGTGTACTGCTCGTGTCCGGGACAGTCGGCGATGATGTACTTACGGCGCTTGGTGGCGAAGTAACGGTAGGCCACGTCGATTGTGATGCCTTGCTCGCGTTCGGCCTTGAGGCCGTCAACCAACAGCGAGTAGTCGATCTCACCAACACCAGCATTGCCCATACGAGCACTATCGCGCTCGAGGGCTGCCACCTGGTCGATGAACACGTTGCCGGTATCCGCCAGCAGGCGTCCGATCAG
>JAQIBG010000431.1 GCA_027859175.1 Planctomycetota bacterium
GGAATATTATCATGGCAAACAAGAGCCAGATTCAGATCAAGCCTCTCGAGGACCGCGTGGTTGTTACCCGCACCGAAGCCGAGGAAAAGAGCGCCGGTGGCATTCTGCTGCCGGAGAACGCCAAAGAGAAGCCGCAGCAGGGCAAGGTTGTGGCCGTTGGCCCTGGCAAGCAGCTCGATAGCGGTGAGCGCGCCACTCCCGACCTGAAGGAAGGCGATATCGTGTTGTTCGGCAAGTATGCCGGCACCGAGATCACCGTTGAGGGTGCGGAAGTGATCATCCTGCGCGAGTCTGACATCTTAGCGAAAATTGGCTGAGTATGTCGTTTCGGGGATGGCCTCGAACGCGCTTTTTTCCAAACGAACGAATCAAACAAACGCGTAACAACGCACGAAGGAAATCACCATGGCAGCCAAGCAGCTGATGCATGCCGAGGACGCCCGCAAGAAGATCCTGCAGGGTGTTCAGACTCTGACCGATGCGGTCAAAGTCACCATGGGCCCAACCGGTAAGGTTGTGGTCATTGAGAAGAGCTTCGGTGCTCCGACCGTCACCAAAGACGGTGTGACTGTGGCCAAGGAAGTTGAACTCAAGGATCCCTTCCAAGACATGGGCGCCAAGCTCGTGAAGGAAGTGGCCTCGAAGACCTCCAATGTTGCCGGTGACGGCACCACTACCGCTACGGTGTTGGCCGAGGCGATTTACCGCGAGGGCCTCAAGGTTACCTCGTCGGGCGCCAACCCCACCGACGTTCAGCGTGGTATCACCAAGGCCGTGACCGCCGCGATTGGCTCGATCGAGAAGCTCTCGACCAAGATCAAGAATAACGACGAGATCGCTCAGGTTGGCACCATCTCCGCCAACAACGACGCCGAGATCGGCAAGCTCCTGGCTGATGCCATGGACAAGGTCGGCAAAGACGGCGTGATCACCGTTGAAGAAGCCAAGTCGACTGAAACCACCCTCGACCTGGTCGAAGGTATGCAGTTCGATAAGGGCTTCATCTCGCCTTACTTCGCCGCTGGCTCGGATGATCAGTCGATCACCCTGGAGAAGCCCCTGATTCTCGTGTTCGAGAAGAAGGTCTCCAACCTGCGCGAATTCCTGCCCCTGCTCGAGAAGGTTGCCCAGTCGGGCAAGCCGCTGCTGGTTATCGCTGAAGACGTTGAGGGCGAAGCCCTGGCTGCTTTGGTGGTCAACAAGCTGCGCGGCACCTTGAACGTGGCTGCGGTCAAGGCACCGGGCTTCGGCGATCGCCGCAAGGCCATGCTGCAGGACATCGCGATCCTGACTGGCGCCAAGTTCATCGCTGAAGACCTCGGCGAGAAGCTCGAGAACGTTGAGCTGGCCGATCTCGGTACCGCCAAGCAGGTGACCATCGAGAAGGAGACCACCACTCTGATCGAAGGCGCCGGCAAGAAGGCCGACATCCAGGCTCGCATCGCCCAGATCAAGCAACAGATCGACGGCACCACCTCGGACTACGACCGCGAGAAGCTCCAAGAGCGTCTGGCCAAGATGGCTGGCGGCGTTGCCGTCATCAATGTTGGTGCGGCCACTGAGCCCGAGATGAAGGAAAAGAAGGCCCGCATCGAAGACGCCCTGCACGCAACCCGTGCAGCCGTTGAAGAAGGCATCGTGCCCGGTGGTGGCGTGGCTCTGCTGCGCGCCAAGGCTGCGGTTGAAAAGCTCGCCAAGAGCTTGGAAGACCAAGACGAGCGCCTGGGTGCCGAGATCATTCTCCGCGCCATTGAGGCCCCCGCCAAGCAGATCGCCCAGAACGCCGGCCAGAACGGCGCCGTGGTGGTGTCTGAGGTGCTCAACCGTAAGGGCAACGAGGGCTACAACGCCCGCACCGACAAGTACGAAGACCTGGTCAAGGCCGGCATCGTTGACCCTGCTAAGGTGACCCGCGTTGCCTTGCAGAACGCGGCCTCGATCGCTGGTCTGCTCCTCACTGTCGAAACCATGGTCACCGACCTGGACGACGAAGAGGACCTGATCGCCGGCGCCGTCAGCTGATCAGCTGAAGCGTCTGGTTTCTGTTAAAGCCGGGTGCCCTTCTGGGGGTGCCCGGCTTTTTTTCGTTTGGGGTCCTGGGTCCTGGTACGCGCCTATCGGCGCTTGGATCCTGGGGACAGCCGCCTGTTGTGACGTCCAGCCTTGTGGGGGCTCACACCGCGCGCGTTGACCGACCCAAGCGCCGATAGGCGCGTACCAGGACCCAGGACCAAACCACGCCAGCAATAAGCCCAGATCACCCCCGATGATCACAAACCGCTAATCCGAGCCCAATTCAGGAGCTCAGATGAGCGATTCGGTCATGTTTTGCGAGCGATCATCCTCTCCCATTGGACCCCGATATATGGTATGATGGCTTCCATGGCCGGTCCACATCAGGGCCGTCTGAGGAGGGGATCCCCATGCAAATCGGTGTTGTAACCGGGCTCGATCAGGCTGCCGCGTTGGCGGCTGCGGGCGCAGATTATTGCGAAGTCAACGTGCAGGGCGTTTTCAAGCCTATGGAGGCCGATGCGAGCGCTTGGGACGCGGCTGCCGTGACCAATGCCGCGGTGTCGTCGTATGCCTCGTGCTGCTTCCTGCCGGGCAACCTGAAGTCAACCGGGCCCGACTTCGATTTGCCCGGGATCCTGGCCTACGCCGAACGCGCCTTTGCGCGCGCTGCCAGCGTGAACTGCACCACCATGGTGTTCGGTTCGGGTGGCTCGCGGCAGGTGCCCGAGGGCTTCAGTCACGACGAAGCGCGTGGCCAACTGCTGGAGGCGTTGCGGGCACTGGGTCCGCTGGCTGCCAAGCATGGCATTATGATGGTGCTTGAACCGCTCAACGCGAGCGAGTGCAACATCGTCAACTCGGTGCCCGAGGGGGCCGCGATCGTGCGCGAGGTGAATCACCCCAACATTCGATTGCTGGCCGACTTCTACCACATGATGAAGGATGGCCAGCCGGCGTCTGATTTGCATGGAAACATGGATATAATCGAGCATTTGCACCTTGCTGAGCCGGCCGATCGGACCCCGCTTGGTGTGGCCGGTGACGACTTCCGGCCGTACTTAGCCGAGGCCTTGGCGGCCGGTTATCTGGGTCGGATCAGCGTGGAATGTCGATGGACAGACCTGCCAGCGCAGATTGACACCTGCCTCGCGGAGCTGCGTCGGCAACTGGCTGAGGCGGTTCCGGCAGGGAGCCGTTGACAGCGCCGACTTGCTCACACAATCGCGCCCTCGCAGTCGGAACCGAAGAGTAGACCGCCGCTGAATCTGGTCAGGCCTTGACGGGAGCAGCCATAAGGTGGTTGGATGCGTCTTCGGAGCTCCGGCTGCGTTTTTTCGAATGAGGCTCCCAGTTTTGCTGGGGGCCTCTTTTCGTTTCCTGCGGCGCACCAGCTTGATTATCGCCTTGGGAGTGGGCTCTCGATGGTCAGCTTTGTCGCGGAGAGCCCCGCGGATGACCCGATACAGGGCGTGGAGTGCCACGTTCGAATCCCATTTGACGAGGTGGGTGCGGCTGCAGTGGATATGCTCCAGCACCTGCTGGTAGGTGGGGGGCCGGCGCCCGCTCGGCAGATCGCACCGTGTCTGATACCGGGCTGGACGGCAGGTCCGCCGCAAGGCGAGTGACCCACACGCTCCAAACAGGGCTAAGCCCTGGTCATTGCCGCGCTTGGGCGCTCGGGCATCGTGCTCCGGATGCGGGCGGTAGCACTCATTCTCGGCGTCATCGGGCTCTTGGCCGTGCAGGGCTGTGTCTGTGCCGACCGTGAAGAATTGGGCGACAGCGTCCACCGCTTCCGTCGGTACAGCGAGATTGAAGTCGTTCGCGTTCAGAATGACATCGAACGCTACGCCAAGTCGAACCTGCTTGAAGGTCACGCGATTCCGCTAGAGGTCGATCGTTTTGTCCAATGGCGTAAGCGCGAGTGGTGGCGCCTGCGTGAAGAGTCGGCCGTGTTGTACCTCTACGAGTGGGACAAGGTCGAGAAGATCAGCCGTGATGTGGCCCGGTTCTACGGCTACAACATGCACAACTTCCCCAAGGCCACCGATGACATTAATCGCTTCATTCACCGGGCCCACCCGGAGTGGCGCAACTTGGTGTTGGATGTATCGATATTCGTAGAATATCAGAACCGCGAATTGTATCCAATGAGCGCTGATCTGAAGCGCTTCTATGACAGCTCTGAGTGGGAAGTTGCCAATCTCGATATGGACTGGCGCCGGTTCTTGGAATGGCGCGAGCGCGAGTACTCCAAGATGGTGCGCGATGGCCGTGCCTTCTTCCAGCTCGCCGATTTAGAAATGGAAAAGCTTGAGGCCGATTTCTACCGCTTCCGTCGTGCGAGCGACGAAGAGGCGGTTTTGATCCAAGCCGACATGTCTCGTTTCGTGGCGCACGCCGAATGGGAAGTGCCGCGCTTGGTGGATGATGTGTGGCGATTCACCCAATGGGATGAGCGCGAAGCCACGCGCTTTGTGACTGATGCCAAACGTTTTGCCGAAGTTGAACGCCACATGTTTGAGCGCTTGCAGGAAGACATCCATCGGTTCAACCGCCGCCATCAAGAAGAATACGCCTTGATGCTCGACGATATGGAGCGCTTCTTTACCTGGTATGAGCGCGAATACCGGCCGCTGAGCGAAGACCTCAAGCGCTACTGGCGCTCCAACTTGGCTGAAGGTCAGTATCTGGTCAAAGATTTGGAGCGCTTCTACCGCCACAGCGAAGAAGAGATGGCTGAATTGTCAATGGACGTGAATCGCTTCTTCAGCTACGGCAAAGAAGAATACAGCGACTTCAAGCGTGCCATGCGTTGGTACTTCACCTGTGATTGGGAACCGGCTTACGGAGACACGGTGTTCCCGCTTGAGGGCGATGACACAACGGTGATTTTTGATGAGTACAAGCCGGTTCCGGTTGAGGAGATAGGGCATTAACATCTAAGGGGCTTGCCCCTTAGGATCCCCGATTCGCCGGCGCTTCGCTGGGCTCGCGGCCTTGGTCGGACCTGGCCGCGTGGCGGCCTGCGCGGCGGCGCTACGCGCC